>NZ_VMLJ01000037.1:0-37858 GCF_013276615.1 Streptococcus sp. 1621 | reverse complement strand
ACGAAGTCAGCTCAAAACAGTGTTTTGAGGTTGTGGATAGAACTGACGAAGTTAGCTCAAAATACTGTTTTGAGGTTGCAGATGTAAGGTGACGTGGTTTGAAGAGATTTTCGAAGAGTATTAGTTAAAAACTTGATAAAGGAGAAATAAAGATGACAGAAATTTATCTAGCAGGCGGTTGTTTTTGGGGCTTAGAGGAGTATTTTTCACGTATTTCTGGAGTGCTAGCAACCAGTGTTGGCTACGCTAATGGACAAGTCGAAACGACAAATTACCAGCTACTCAAGGAAACAGACCATGCAGAAACGGTTCAAGTGATTTATGATGAGAAGACAGTGTCACTCAGAGAGATTTTACTTTATTATTTCCGTGTTATTGATCCATTATCAGTCAATCAACAAGGGAATGACCGTGGACGTCAGTATCGGACCGGTATATATTACCAGGATGAAGCAGATTTGCCAGCTATCTACACAGTGGTGCAGGAGCAGGAACGCATGCTGGGTCGAAAGATTGCAGTAGAGGTGGAGAAACTACGCCACTACATTCTGGCTGAAGATTACCACCAAGACTATCTTAAGAAAAATCCTTCAGGTTATTGTCATATCGATGTGACTGATGCTGAGAAGCCATTGATTGATGCCTCTAACTATGAAAAGCCTAGTCAAGAGATGTTAAAGGAAAGTTTATCAGAAGAATCCTATCGTGTTACCCAAGAAGCTGCTACAGAGGCTCCATTTACCAATGCCTATGACCAAACCTTTGAAGAAGGGATTTATGTAGACATCACGACGGGTGAGCCACTCTTTTTCGCCAAGGATAAGTTTGCCTCAGGATGTGGTTGGCCAAGTTTTAGCCGTCCGATTTCCAAGGAATTGATTCATTATTACAAGGACATGAGCCATGGAATGGAGCGAATCGAGGTTCGTTCTCGGTCAGGCAATGCTCACTTGGGTCATGTTTTCACAGATGGCCCTCGGGAGTTAGGTGGCCTCCGTTACTGTATCAACTCTGCCTCTCTGCGCTTTGTGGCCAAGGATGAGATGGAAGAGGAAGGATATAGTTATCTATTGCCTTACTTAAACAAATAAAACAGAGATGGTGGGCGCTTCCCACTTTCTTCATTTCTAGAATACGAATAGAAGGGATTTATGAAACACTTATTATCTTACTTCAAACCCTACATTAAGGAATCGATTTTAGCCCCTCTGTTCAAGCTGTTAGAAGCTGTGTTTGAGCTCTTGGTTCCCATGGTGATTGCTGGGATTGTTGACCAATCCTTGCCTCAGAGAAATCAAGGGCATCTCTGGATGCAGATTGGCCTGCTCCTTATATTTGCAGTGATTGGCGTTTTAGTGGCCTTGATAGCTCAATTTTACTCAGCAAAGGCAGCAGTAGGTTTTGCCAAGGAATTGACAAACGATCTTTATCGTCATATTCTTTCCTTGCCCAAGGATAGTAGAGATCGTCTGACCACTTCTAGCTTGGTGACTCGCTTGACTTCAGATACCTACCAGATTCAGACTGGTATCAATCAATTCCTGCGTCTCTTTTTGCGAGCGCCTATTATCGTTTTTGGGGCAATCTTTATGGCCTATCGCATCTCAGCTGAGCTGACTTTCTGGTTCTTGGTCATGGTTGTCATTTTGACCATCGTCATTGTAGGACTCTCTAGACTGGTTAATCCTCTCTACAGTAGTCTTAGAAAGAAAACGGACCAACTGGTTCAGGAAACACGCCAGCAATTACAAGGGATGCGGGTTATTCGTGCTTTTGGTCAAGAAAAACGAGAGTTACAAATTTTTCAAACCCTTAACCAAGTCTATGCTAGATTACAAGAAAAGACAGGTTTCTGGTCTAGTTTATTAACACCTCTGACCTATCTGATTGTTAATGGAACTCTTCTCGTTATTATCTGGCAAGGCTATATTTCTATTCAAGGAGGATTGCTAAGTCAAGGTGCTCTCATTGCCCTTATTAATTATCTCCTACAGATCTTGGTGGAATTGGTCAAGCTCGCCATGCTGATCAATTCTCTAAACCAGTCTTACATCTCTGCTAAGCGAATCGAGGAAGTCTTTGCTGAAGCTCCAGAGGATATCCATTCAGAATTAGAGAAAAAGCAAGTTACCAGTGATCAGATTATACAAGTTCAAGAACTGACCTTTACCTATCCTGATGCGGCCCAGCCTTCTTTGAGAGACATTTCCTTTGATATGCAGCAAGGGCAAATCCTTGGTATTATTGGGGGAACAGGTTCTGGTAAATCAAGCTTAGTACAACTCATCCTTGGACTTTATCCAGCAGACAAGGGGAGCATAGACCTTTATCGAGATGGATTTAGTCCTCGTAATCTTGAGCAGTGGCGGTCTTGGATTGCCTATGTGCCCCAAAAAGTCGAACTCTTTAAGGGAACTATTCGTTCCAACTTGACTCTAGGTTTCAATCAAGAAGTAAGAGACCAAGAACTCTGGCAAGCCTTGGAAATCGCGCAAGCCAAGGATTTTGTCAGTGAAAAGGAAGGACTCTTGGATGCCCTAGTTGAGGCAGGAGGTCGAAATTTCTCAGGTGGACAAAAACAACGGTTGTCTATCGCACGAGCAGTCTTGCACCAGGCACCGTTTCTCATCTTAGATGATGCTACCTCGGCACTGGACACTATCACTGAGTCCAAACTCTTGAAAGCTATTCGAGAAAATTTGCCAAATACGAACTTAATTTTGATTTCTCAACGAACATCGACTTTACAGATGGCAGACCAGATTCTCCTCTTAGAAAAAGGTGATCTCCTAGCTATCGGCAAGCACGAGGACTTGATGAAATCTAGTCAAGTCTATCGTGAAATCAATGCATCCCAACATGGAAAGGAGGACTAGCATGAGACGACAAACTGCAAACCAGACTCTCAAACGTTTGGCCAAAGATTTAGCAAGCCATCCCTTCCTCCTTTTTCTAGCCTTTCTAGGAACTATTGCCCAAGTTGGTTTATCAATTTACCTACCTATTCTGATTGGGCAGGTCATCGACCAAGTCCTAGTGGCTGGTTCTTCACCAGTTTTTTGGCAGATCTTTATTCAAATGATCTTGGTGGTCATAGGAAATACCCTTGTGCAGTGGGCCAATCCTCTCCTCTATAATCGCCTAATTTTCTCTTATACCAGAGACTTACGAGAGCGAATCATCCATAAGCTCCATCGTTTACCGATTGCCTTTGTGGATCGGCAAGGCAGTGGGGAGATGGTCAGTCGGGTGACAACAGACATAGAACAGTTGGCAGCTGGCTTGATCATGATCTTTAACCAATTCTTCATTGGTGTCTTGATGATTTTAGTCAGCATTCTAGCCATGATTCAAATTCATCTCCTCATGACTCTTTTGGTCTTGCTGTTGACGCCACTGTCTATGGTAATCTCACGCTTTATTGCCAAACGCTCCTATCATCACTTCCAAAAGCAAACAGAGACGAGGGGAATTCAGACTCAGTTGATTGAAGAATCGTTGAGCCAGCAGACCATTATCCAGTCCTTTAATGCTCAAGAAGATTTTATCCAAAGACTGCACGAGGCGAATGCCAACTATGCAGGTTATTCGCAGTCAGCTATCTTTTATTCTTCAACGGTCAATCCTTCGACTCGCTTTGTCAATGCGCTTATTTATGCCCTTCTAGCTGGAGTGGGAGCTTATCGTATCATGATGGGTTCCACCTTGACCATTGGGCGTTTAGTGACTTTTTTGAACTATGTTCAACAGTACACCAAGCCTTTTAACGATATTTCTTCAGTGCTAGCTGAGTTGCAAAGTGCTCTGGCTTGTGCAGAGCGCGTCTATGCTGTCTTAGAAAGTCCTGAGGTTGCTGAAACAGGCAAGGAAGTCTTGACCAGTGACCAAGTTAAGGGAGCTATTTCCTTTAAACATGTCTCTTTTGGTTACCATCCTGAAAAGATTTTGATTAAGGACTTATCTATCGCTATTCCAGCTGGTAGCAAGGTTGCCATTGTTGGTCCGACAGGTGCTGGCAAATCAACCCTTATCAATCTCCTCATGCGTTTTTATCCCATTAATTCAGGAGATATCTTGCTGGATGGGAAATCCATTTATGACTATAGTCGTGCCTCTTTACGCCAGCAGTTTGGCATGGTGCTCCAAGAAACCTGGCTCAAGCAAGGGACTATTCATGACAATATTGCCTTTGGAAATCCTAAAGCCAGTAGGGAGCAGGTGATTACTGCTGCCAAAGCAGCCAATGCGGACTTTTTCATCCAACAGTTGCCACAGGGATACGATACCAAGTTGGAAAATGCAGGAGAATCTCTCTCTGTTGGGCAAGCCCAGCTCCTGACCATCGCCCGAGTCTTTCTGGCTATTCCAAAGATTCTTATCTTAGACGAAGCAACTTCATCCATCGATACGCGGACAGAAGTGCTGGTACAGGATGCCTTTGCTAAACTCATGAAGGGGCGTACAAGCTTTATCATTGCTCACCGTTTGTCAACTATTCAGGATGCAGATTTGATTCTTGTCTTGGTGGATGGCGATATTGTGGAGCATGGCAATCATCAGGACCTCATGGCTAGAAAAGGCAAGTATTACCAAATGCAGCAAGCTGCAGCTTTTAGCTCTGAATAAGCCATTCTCTTTTGAAAGTTTATGGACGAAAAAAGTTGCCTTCGGGTGACTTTTTTGTTACAATAGCTAGAAAAATTGTTCACTGTAAATTGTCTTTTAGAAAAGGAGCCTAGAATGAAAGTCTTTCATCATGTAAATATCGTGACTTGTGACAAAGATTTCCATGTTTATCTAGATGGAATCTTAGCTGTTAAGGATTCTCAAATAGTCTATGTCGGTCAAGAGCAGTCAGAGATTTTAGAGCAAGCTGAGCAGATTATAGACTATCAGGGGGCCTGGATTATGCCTGGTTTGGTCAATTGTCACACCCATTCTGCTATGACAGGATTGAGAGGAATTCGAGATGATAGCAATCTCCATGAATGGCTTAATGACTATATCTGGCCAGCAGAAGCAGGATTTACTCCCGACATGACTGCAAGAGCGGTTAAAGAAGCTATGATAGAGATGCTCCAGTCGGGAACAACAACCTTTAACGATATGTATAATCCCAATGGTGTGGATATTGAACGGATTTATCAGGCAGTGAAAACTTCCAAGATGCGTTGTTATTTCTCACCGACTCTTTTTTCTTCAGAGGCAGAGACAACTGCTGAGACCATAAGCAGAACTCGAGCAATCATTGAGGAAATTATTGGATATAAAAATCCAAATTTCAAGGTGATGGTAGCCCCACATTCTCCCTACAGCTGTGATAGAGACTTGCTGGAAGAAAGTTTAGACATGGCAAAAGAGCTTGCTATTCCAATCCATATCCACGTGGCGGAGACCAAGGAGGAGTCAGGAATTATCCTGAAACGATACGGCAAACGCCCCCTCGCCTTTCTTGAAGAACTGGGTTACTTAGATCATCCGTCTGTCTTTGCTCACGGGGTCGAATTAAACGAGAGAGAAATTGAACGCTTGGCAACTTCTCAAGTGTCTATTGCCCACAATCCTATTAGTAACCTCAAACTGGCATCAGGGATTGCTCCTATCATTCAACTGCAAAAAGCAGGAGTAGCAGTCGGAATTGCGACGGATTCGGTTGCCTCCAATAACAATCTAGATATGTTTGAGGAAGGACGGACTGCAGCCCTTCTTCAGAAGATGAAAAGTGGGGATGCCAGCCAATTCCCTATTGAAACAGCTCTCAAGGCACTAACAATCGAAGGGGCTAAGGTCCTAGGAATGGAAAATCAGATAGGAAGTCTAGAAGTCGGCAAGAAGGCAGATTTTCTCGTTATTCAACCACAAGGCAAAATTCATCTCCAACCTCAGGAAAATATGCTTTCTCACCTCGTCTATGCTGTTAAATCCAGTGACGTTGATGATGTTTATATCGCTGGAGAACAGGTTGTTAAGCAAGGCCAAGTCCTAACAGTAGAACTTTAAAAGAAAAATCACGAAAAAAGTTTGCAAAAGTCTTGCATTCTTTTTTTGACTATGCTATACTTATATACGGTTTGAAAAAACTGCCTAAGACAGTAGGGGAGTTCGACTCATAAATATCCTACCGAGGACAAAACGTATCATGTAAAAAGAAGCGTATTGTACTTTCGTGTCTAGGTTTGGGCGCGTTTTTCTTTTGAAAAATTTCCCCAAGCAAAATAATAACGGAGGTGAACACACTAATGAGTGAAGCAATTATTGCTAAAAAAGCGGAACTAGTTGACGTAGTAGCTGAAAAAATGAAAGCTGCTGCATCTATCGTCGTTGTAGACGCTCGTGGTTTGACAGTTGAGCAAGATACAGTTCTTCGTCGTGAGCTTCGTGGAAGCGAAGTTGAGTATAAAGTGATTAAAAACTCAATCTTGCGTCGTGCAGCTGAAAAAGCTGGTCTTGAAGATCTTGCATCTGTATTTGTTGGACCATCTGCAGTAGCATTTTCTAACGAAGATGTTATCGCACCAGCGAAAATCTTGAACGACTTTTCTAAAAACGCTGAAGCACTTGAAATCAAAGGTGGTGCAATCGAAGGCGCTGTCGCATCTAAAGAAGAGATTCTTGCTCTTGCAACTCTTCCAAACCGCGAAGGACTTCTTTCTATGCTCCTTTCTGTACTTCAAGCGCCAGTGCGCAACGTTGCTCTTGCAGTCAAAGCGGTTGCAGACAACAAAGAAGACGCAGCTTAATCTTAAGCTACGCAGCGTAGCCTAGCTACGAAAATCTATTATAAATTTAAAACATATTTGGAGGAAATAACAATGGCATTGAACATTGAAAACATTATTGCTGAAATTAAAGAAGCTTCAATCCTTGAATTGAACGACCTTGTAAAAGCTATCGAAGAAGAATTTGGTGTAACTGCAGCTGCTCCTGTAGCTGTTGCTGCAGCTGGTGCTGCTGACGCTGGTGCTGCTAAAGAGTCATTCGACGTTGAACTGACATCTGCAGGCGACAAAAAAGTTGGCGTTATCAAAGTTGTACGTGAAATCACAGGTCTTGGACTTAAAGAAGCTAAAGAACTTGTTGACGGTGCACCAGCACTTGTTAAAGAAGGCGTTGCAACTGCAGAAGCTGAAGAAATCAAAGCTAAATTGGAAGAAGCTGGAGCTTCAGTTACTCTTAAATAAGAGGCATATACCAATTAGAATTCGGGATACTATAGTATCAGCCTTTTAGAATCGTGAACACATTTTAGAAACTGATAAATTAATTTAGTTTCCTACCAAAAACCCTACCAAAAATTAATTTGGCAGGGTTTTTCTTTTTAATAAAATTATTTTGGAGAACAGGGTTCGTTTTAAATGACCAGAAGTAAGCTATGTATAGATTCGAATTATAGTAGAATTTCGTATTTCAAATTTTGTAGAAATTTTTAAGACCCCTGACTATCGTTGTCACTATTTTGCAAAACATAAAAAATCAGAGTCAGATTTAGATTTTGCGGAATTTGTCTTTCAAAATCGGGGAAATCCAGATGAATTACAACACCAATTTGGTTTTATCTATGGTGTTCAGACTGATGACAATCCACCCCAAGCTTTAGCTCGTTTTCGTCAGAATGAAATTACAAAAGAAGAAATGCTTGCTGAGTTTAGAAACCCCTATTCTTTTAAATAATTATCCATTCACAACCAATCTTTTTGTGATATAATGAAAATAGAGAAGGTTTATCAATCAAAAACAGGAGAGGAGTTACAAAAATGGCAGTAGTATCATTGGAAAATAATATTAAACTATATAGTTCAGAATTATTTCAAGCACTATTAAAAGCCTCCAATTATAAATTGGATGAGCGTATTGCTCAGACTGTTACAGAAGTCTATGCTCGTAATCTAGATTATTCTGATCCTGAACGGATGCATGTTGGTGTAACTTCTGTTGCTAACAATTTGCTTACAAAAATTAAACAAGAGTATTTTAATGTATAGTATTTTGAAAAGCCACCGAAAAAGGAATTACTCTTTAAGGTGGCTTTTATAGAAGTAAAGTTTAGGCTAGAAAAACAAGAAATAACGCACCATTTTTGGTGCGTTTTGCTTTTTTATGCTATAATGGATTTATAAAAATAAAGGAGTTTGCCATGATTGGAAAGAACATAAAATCCTTACGTAAAACACATGACTTAACACAACCCGAATTTGCCCAAATTATAGGAATTTCTCGCAATAGCTTGAGTCGTTATGAAAATGGAACTAGTCCAGTCTCTACGGAACTAATAGATATCATTTGTCAGAAGTTTAATGTATCTTATGTTGATATCGTAGGAGAAGACAAAATGCTCAATCCTGTTGAAGATTATGAATTGACTTTAAAAATTGAAATTGTGAAAGAACGAGGTGCTAATCTATTATCTCGACTCTATCGTTATCAAGATAGTCAGGGAATTAGCATTGATGATGAATCTAATCCTTGGATTTTAATGAGTGATGATCTATCTGACTTGATTCATACGAATATCTATTTAGTAGAAACTTTTGATGAAATAGAGAGATATATCGGTTATTTGGATGGAATTGAACGTATGTTAGAGATATCTGAAAAACGGATGGTAGCCTAATGGAAATCCAAGATTATACCGATAGTGAATTCAAACATGCTTTGGCACGGAATCTTCGTTCTCTGACAAGAGGAAAAAAGTTCAGTAAGCAACCTATAGCGATTTTGCTTGGAGGGCAAAGTGGTGCTGGCAAGACTACAATTCATCGTATTAAACAGAAAGAATTTCAAGGAAATATTGTTATCATAGATGGCGATAGTTTTCGTTCTCAGCATCCACACTATTTAGAACTGCAGCAAGAATATGGCAAAGATAGCGTTGAATACACCAAGGATTTTGCAGGGAAAATGGTAGAGTCTTTAGTAACCGAATTGAGTCATTTGGGATACAATCTTTTGATTGAGGGAACTTTACGAACGATAGATGTTCCAAAGAAAACAGCACAACTCTTGAAAAGTGAGGGATATGAAGTACAATTAGCCTTAATTGCGACAAAGCCCAAATTGTCCTATCTGAGCACCCTTATCCGATACGAAGAACTGTACGCTGTCAATCCAAATCAAGCACGCGCAACTCCAAAAGAACATCATGATTTCATTGTAAATCATCTAGTTGATAATACACGACAATTGGAAGAACTGGCTATCTTTGAAAGAATTCAAATTTATCAACGAGATAGAAGTTGTGTATATGATTCAGGAGAAGATAAAACTTCAGCAGCAGAAGTGCTACAAGAATGCCTCTTCGGAAAATGGAGCAAGGTAGAGAAAGAGATGTTGAAGGTGGGGGAAAAGAGACTTAATGAATTACTTGAAAAATAAACAATTGATATTTTTAGGAGAGTAGAAGTGAGAGGATTTAATAACAAGATAAAGTTTGTTTATCAAGAACTAACAAATTCCAAAGAGAAATTCGGTAGCTTTCACAAGACTTTAATTCATTTGCATACACCTGCTTCTTATGATTACAAGCTATTTTCTAATTGGACTGCAACGAAATATAGAAAAATTACTGAAGATGAACTATATGATATATTTTTTGAAAATAAGAAAATAAAAGTTGATAAGACAATTTTTTTTAGTAATTTTGATAAGGTTGTTTTTTCTAGTTCAAAAGAATATATTAGTTTTCTTATGTTAGCAGAGGCAATCATAAAAAATGGAATAGAAATAGTTGTAGTAACTGATCATAATACTACCAAAGGTATTAAAAAGTTACAAATGGCAGTCTCAATCATAATGAAAAATTATCCGATTTATGATATACATCCTCATATTTTACATGGAGTAGAAATTAGTGCAGCAGATAAATTGCATATTGTATGTATATATGATTATGAACAAGAGTCATGGGTTAATCAATGGTTAAGTGAAAATATTATAAGTGAGAAAGATGGAAGTTATCAACATTCACTGACTATCATGAAAGATTTCAATAATCAAAAAATAGTTAATTATATTGCTCATTTCAATAGTTATAACATTTTGAAAAAAGGTTCTCACTTATCAGGTGCATATAAACGAAAAATTTTTTCTAAAGAAAACACACGATTTATTGGTGTTAAAAATATAAATTCTGTTGAAGGTTCTAGAAAAAAACTATTAACAGATTTTAATTGTGAGCCCAATTTTCTATTAGATAATGATTCTCACGAAATTGATTCACTCGGGAAGAACAATCTGTGGTTGAAAGGTGGAAAAATTTCTTTCAAGATGTTTCAAGAAGCATTGTTTGATTATAATGTATCAGTTAGTTTATGTGAGCCAAGCTTTAAACAAAAGTCCTATATAAAAGGATTATATATAGAAAATCGTGGGGAAAATAGAAGTTTTCTTGCAGGTGATAAGTTAAAAAAAGATAAAGACTTCTTTTTAACATTTTCACCATCTATGAATTGTTTAATTGGAGGGAGAGGTACAGGTAAAAGCACATTAATTGATATGTTACAATTTGTACTTTCTCAAGATTGTGATAAGCAAAGCAAATTGGAATTTCTATGTAACCATGCAAATGCTTTTGTACTCTATGTTTTAGAAGAAACTGAATATATTATTGAAGTTAGTTTGCCAGATGTCAAACAAGAAAATAAGGATAATATTTTACAATATTATGGGCAAAATCGAGAGAATAGGTTTGGCTATTCTTATATATTTAATTCTGACTCTATTAAAGAATGGACACGGTCTCAGTACACAAAAGTTTATAAAGTTGAAGGTAACCATTTTAAATTAGTTGATAAAACTAGAATTTTAGAGAAAATGTTTGATAGGAGATATTCTGTTAATGAGTTAGTTAAAACAGCTGACGGTGAAAAAATTACAGAATTTATTTCTAATTTAATGATTAAAAATAAAAAATTACCGAGACCAGACTATGGGCTAAGAACTCAGACACTCGAATCGTTTGAAGCAAAATTAAAGGAACTTGATGAATATTTAAAACAGCGGAAGCAATTAATACTCGAAATTATTGAGGATTTTAATGAAACTCAGATTGGTAAGTTAAGAATTTGTTATGAGCAAATTGATAGATGGGAAGAACCGCATTTCGAAAATTATCTTTTCAAGAATAATCGTTCTTCGTTTGATAATTATAGAATTAGTATGCAAGATGTAGCAGACGTTTTATATCTTATCTATCGGGAATTAGGATTGAAAGAATTTGTTAAAGTCATTGTAAGACAAAATATCCCTAATAAGTATTTTATGCTTTTAAAAAGTATCTCTGAAGATAATTTTGCAAAACAAGAAAATAATTGGAGAGATAAATCTGAAATTAATGAATACAACATTACGCATTTAAAAAAGAGTATCTACTCTTTAATTGAAAATAGTAGTTTATTAAATGAGTTTAAAAGAGTTTTAAAAGAGCATGTAGCTAATGAAAGGTTATTTTTGGAGTTTAATATTAACTCGAAAGAATCTTCGCACCAACTTGATATTGTCTATAAAGAAGTTGGTGTATTAAGTTTGGGACAAAAAGTTGTAGCCATGCTTGATTTTTTATTAGCATATAGTGATTATTCTAAAGACTTCAGACCATTGATTATTGATCAGCCTGAAGACAATCTAGACAATCGTTATATTTACAGGCATTTAGTTCAGCAGTTTAGAGATGTGAAAGCTCAACGTCAAATTATTTTAGCAACACATAATGCTACAATTGTAACAAATTCTATGACAGATCAAGTTGTTATTATGGAGTCAGATGGAGTTAACGGATGGATTGAATCACAGGGATATGTTAGTGAAAAATATATAAAAAATCATATCATCAATCAATTAGAGGGAGGAAAAGATTCCTTCAAGCATAAAATGTCTATATATGAGACGGCTTTATCAGAGTAGAGTCAGAAAAAGTAGGTTAGAAATTTAGCCTACTTTTTTCTTTGTCCGACAGGCATAGTGTACATCTGAGGTACAAGTCCTCTGTGGATATTTGTTGCAGCAATCTAAATCGTTTGATGATTTTTTAGAGAAAGCAAAGCAGTTGTATGTTCAGATTGATTTTAGTCAAAAGCATAGCCGTTTTTTGATGACAGATAGAACGATGATAAAACCAATTCGAGGACGCCAACTCAGCAAACGAGATTTATATGATGAAGAATTTTTTAGAATACATTTTGCCAAACAAGAGATTGAAAGTCGTTTAGAATTTTTGTTGAACCGTGTCAATTCTTTAGAAGATTTAATAACAAAAGCAAAAGAATTGAATCTAACCATTGACTTAAAACAAAAAAATGTAACTTTTATCCTGGAAGAAGATAATCAAAAGATAAGCCTGAATCATAAAAAAATTAGCGATAAGAAATTGTACGATGTTCAATTTTTTAATCGTTATTTTGAAGATAGAGAAGTTAGAGATATTCAAGCATTAGAAAATCTTCAGGAAGATTTTCAGACTTTTCGAGAGGAGCAGCATAAGGAGAAAGTCTCCGCTGAAGAAATCGAGGAAGCCTTCAAGAAATACAAGGAAAAACGAGATGCTATCCATGAGTTTGAGATTGAACTTACGGATAATCAGATAGAGAAGTTGGTTGATGATGGTATCTATATCCGGGTTTCGTTTGGTATTAAACAGAGTGGACTCATCTTTATTCCTAACTACCAGCTAGATATTTTTGAGGAAGACAATCAGAAAAAATATAAAGTCTACATTCGAGAAACGTCTTTTTACTTTGTCTATAATAAAGAAAACAAGGATAATAATTGTTTCATCAAGGGTAGGACTTTAATCAGATAATTGAGCAACGATAGCCAAAAACTCCCATATAGACGACCAACTTTAAAAAGTCTTTAAGACAAGATTTCTGAAATTAATCTTATGATTGAACTATCTAACACGAACAAACAATACCAAGAAATCAAAGATGAGCTTGTATTAGAAATTGCAGAGATTGATATGAAGCTAGAAGAAACCCAAGAAAAAATCGCCACCTTAAACAAGATGGTGGAAGTCCTTATCAATTTGAAGAGTGAAGATCATGAGACTAGAAAATTAGCTAAGTATGATTTTGCCCAAATGAACATGACGGAATCAATAACGTTAGATCGACTCAATACAGATATTTTAAAATTACAACAGGAACTTGGTAATGAAATTAATGAATATGAGGAGATAGCTAGAAGACAGGATTCGTTTGTGAAAATTATTAATACCAATAAATTTACAGTCCTAAAATTTCACGAGAATGCTTTACTAGAATAATAGTATTTACGACTAATTCGTTAAAATATAGAGAATAATTTCATTTATTTTTTATTTACTAGTTTATTAAAATGATCAGTATGGTGTAATCTTAACTTGTCTTCTCTTAAAATATCGAGAACTTGTATGGCCTGTTTCATTTTTTCAATTCCACTACTTAATTGGCGTTTAAATTCATAGTATCCAGTTGCATAGAGAAAAACTGTCTGTTCATAGAAGTTAAATTCATTATCTAATAATGTTTTTATCTCACTAATTAAATAGGAACAATTAGAAAATTTTTCCTCATCTATACTAAGAATTAAACAATTTATAGCAAGTTGAGTGACCATTCGTTTATTGGTTTTATTCAGAGAAGAGTAGATATAATTCTTTAACAATTCCTTTGTCAATAAGAAGTAGGAATTGTAGTTAATTGTTCGTGCACAGTTACCAAATATAATAATCTCATAGTAACCCCATTTTTCGACTTTAAAAAGATAGTCTGTCAGTTGAAGTAGTTCTTCATCTGATGGAATGATCCTCGAATCCATTGTGTGCAGAATGGATTTTACCATAGTTTTCTCTAAAGGATCTAGAGTGTAATTTGTAGTGTCAGATAGTAGGCACGCTATATTATCAATACTTTGTGATGAGTATTGTTTACGAATATATTGAACTAGGTTAGCAAATGATTCACTATTGGTGTAGTCATCATCGTGTAAAATAAGAAACTCATCTAGGGTAACGTGCAACTTGTCTAAAATATTGATTAGTCTAATACATGAGATTTCTGATTCTCCACGTTCGAATCGAGATATTTGAGATTTAGAAAGATGCTCGTCAGCAACAGAACATAAACTGATTTGTTTTCCTTTACGAACTTTTCTGAGTGTGATACCAAGTTTTGATTTCATAATTTTCCCGTTTTCCCAACAAAAAAGTAATTGATTCTTATTTATTGTACAATAAATAAAAACTGAAAGGAAGTCTAAATATGAAGAAAATTTTAAAAAATTCCCCAATTTTATTGTTGGTAATGGATATTATTATTGTCGGTGGATAAAATGTTTAGGTGTACACCTAAGAGTCTGGGACAAAAAGATTTTGATTTTAGGAATTCTTGATTATAAATTTTAAAAATCGATAGATTAGACAAAAAAGCGAATAAGACAGAATTCTGAGTGTCAGATAACTCGTTTTGTTAGCTTTTTATATTTAAGGTTAGACTTTTGTCCCAGACTCTTAGTACTGGTTGGAGGATACGATGAAAGATAGTATGGTTAATTATTGGTTAAATTATTTTCCGGAGTATAGTTTAGAAACGTTTGAAGTAGAATAGATATTAAGGGCCTATCTTTCTCTTATTCCAAAGACTCAGCTCCTGTAATAGAAAATTTAAATTTGACTATTGATTCAGGACAGAGAATTGCACTAGTCGGTCAACCGGGGTCAGGAAAAAGTACGTTATCAAAAATACCATCAGGATTATATAAGATTGATACAGGAAAAGTTTTATTTGATGGTGTAAATATTAATCAAATAGATAAAAAAATATTAAGTCAAAATTTAGGAGTAGTTCCACAGGATTCATTTTTATTGAACAGAAGTATTCTTGATAATATAACTTTAAAGCACGAAGTTACTTCACAAAAGATAGAGGAAGTTTGTAAAGCAGTTCAAATCTATGATGAAATCATGGCTATGCCGATGAAATTTAATACTATCATCTCAGAGATGGGTTCAAATATTTCAGGTATTCAAAGACAACGGATAGCACTGGCACGTGCATTAATAAATAATCCTAGTATTGTAATTTTAGATGAGGCAACTAGTGCATTAGACACTATTAATGAGGAAAGAATAACAAAGTATATAAAAAGTCAGGGCTGTACTCAAATAATTGTAGTTCACAGATTGTTATCGATTAAGGATGCGGGATATTATTTTTGTAATGAAAGGTGGTAAGATTGTTGAGTCAGGAAATCATAAGTACTTAATGGCTCTTGGTGGAGATGACTAGAGCTTATATACAAAAAGGAAATGAGGTGTACAGAAAATGAAGAAAGAAAATGAATATGTAATTTCAACAGCAGCCTCACTAGGGGTGATGATTGGAATAGTGTTTGCAATTTTTTTAGATTTTCCAGTTGAATATGGTATTTCTTTAGGCTTGTTGAATGGAATAGTATTGGGTTCGCTGATTGTTTACAAAAACAATAATAATTAAGCATAATTTTTTGCTGTAAACTAACGAGTAGAGATGGCTATAGTTGAAATTATAAATCTAACAAAAAACTTTAAAGATATTGAAGTTATTCATAACACTTCATTTTATTTAAATAATAGAGCGACTACATTAGTAGCTTAAAAACATGATTAAACCGTTATTCTTAGGACTAGCGGTTTTTATTTTTATGTGCCAGGGGGCAAAAAAGGGGGCGAGTAAGTAATTTTCCAACTGTTTAATTCAAGCTAAAAATCCCCAATCGTAGTGATTGAGGATTGAGCAAATAAATCTTAAACAATACCTTGGGCAATCATAGCGTTTGCTACATTTTCAAAGGCAGCAATGTTAGCTCCTGCAAGGTAGTCTTTATCAAGACCGTATGTTTCTGAAGTTGTTTTAGCTGTGTTGAAGATATTTGTCATGATGTCTTTGAGACGTCCATCAACTTCTTCACGAGTCCATGAGAGGCGAAGACTGTTTTGGCTCATTTCAAGGGCTGAAACGGCTACACCACCAGCATTGGCAGCTTTGGCAGGTCCGTAGAAGATACCATTTTCTTTGTAAACTTTGATAGCATCAAGGTCGCTTGGCATGTTGGCACCTTCAGATACACAGATAACGCCTTGAGCTACTATACGTTTAGCTGCTTCACCGTTGATTTCGTTTTGAGTAGCACATGGAAGAGCGATGTCATAGTTTCCAGCGTAAGTCCATACAGAACCTTCATGATAAGTAGCAGTTGCTTTCTCAGCTGCATACTCAGTCAAACGGGCGCGACGTTTTTCTTTAACATCAACCAAAAGATCAAAGTCGATACCATTTTCATCGATGACATAGCCATTTGAGTCAGATACAGAGATGACAGTAGCGCCGAGTTCAGTTGCTTTTTGAAGAGCATATTGAGCAACGTTACCAGAACCTGAAATGACCACTTTCTTACCAGCAAAGCTATTACCGTTAGCTTTGAGCATTTCTTCAGTGTAATAAACCAAACCGTAACCAGTTGCTTCTGGACGGATCAAGCTACCACCAAATCCAAGAGGTTTACCAGTCAAGACACCAGCATCAAATTGGTTAAGACGCTTGTATTGACCGTAAAGATAACCAATTTCACGTCCACCTACACCGATATCACCAGCAGGTACGTCAAGTGATGGCCCAATGTATTTTTGCAATTCAGTCATAAAGCTTTGGCAGAAGCGCATCACTTCAGCATCTGTTTTACCTTTAGGATCGAAGTCTGATCCACCTTTACCTCCACCGATAGGAAGTCCAGTTAAGACATTTTTAAAGATTTGTTCAAATCCGAGGAATTTCAAGATCCCTTGGTTTACAGTTGGGTGGAAACGAAGTCCGCCTTTGTATGGTCCAACAGCTGAGTTGAATTGAACACGGTAGCCACGGTTTACTTGAACTTTTCCATCACGGTCAACCCAAGGAACACGGAAAGAAATCACGCGCTCAGGCTCAGTAATACGTGCCAAGATATTTTCTTCGATATACTCAGGGTGTTTTTCAAATACAGGTTCTAAAGTGTTGAAAAATTCTTCAACAGCTTGGAGGAATTCAGCCTCGTGCCCGTTACGAGCTTTTACAGTTTCAAACACGCTTTGGATATATTCTTTAGCAGATGTCATATCGTTCTCCTTTTATTGTCATATTTTATTACATGAGTCATTATAGCAGAATTTTTTTTCACTGTAAAGAAAAAAACAGAAATTTTCTAAAAATTCTTTCAATTCAGTTTTTGGGATTTTTTGAAAATAGATAAAAAAACGAACCTTTTTTTGGAAATATCTTTCTCAAAGAGAAAATCTGAAAATATGCTATAAGAAAGGAAAATGTTTAGCAATTCAGAAATCACTTGTTAATTTATCCGTAATATGTTAGATTTGCCAGTAAAACTATGATCATTTTGGAGGAAAGCAATATTTACATCCCCTTATTCAGGGCAGGATTTTCTATACAAGTATAGATGTCTTGCTGGAGTTGGATCATGGAACCCAAGCGATTATTGAGATTTAGAACTATCATCAGAATTTTTTCATTAGACTTGTTCGGTAACCATACAGTACTATACTATCCATGAACAAGACCTAGAAAAAGTAGCTTTATTTCTTAAGAATTTTAATAGTTTAAAGCACCTAGCACCTGTTTATATTGATGAAACAGGATTCGATACTTATTTTTATCGAGAATATGGTCGCTCTTTAAAAGGTCAGATAATAAGAGGCAAAGTATCTGGAAGAAGATATCAGAGGATTTCTTTGGTTGCAGGATTAACAAATGAATGGTGAGTTAATCGCTCCAATGACCTACGAAGAGAGGATGACGAGCGACTTTTTTGAAGCATGGTTTCAGAAATTTCTCTTACCAACATTAAACAAACCATCAGTTATTATTATGGATAATACAAGATTCCATAGAATGGCTAAGATAGAAGTCTTGTGTGAAGAGTTTGGGCATAAATTTTTACCTCTTCCTCTCTACTCACCGGAGTACAATCCTATTGAGAAGACATGGGCTCATATCAAAAAGCACCTCAAAAAGGTATTACCAAGTTGCAATACCTTTTACGAGGCTCTTTTGTATTGTTCTTGTTTCAGTTTGTTATAAACGCCTAAGATAAGAGCTATACTAGGTAAATAAAAATCTCTATACTATCTGAAAGTGAAGATTACTCACTGTGAGATAGTATAGAGCCTTTTTGTTGTAGTTAAATTATCCTACCCACTCACCGTTGGCATTGACACGATAGCCATCAGGGGTCGTTGTATTGATTGCTAGGGCACCAGAGCTATAGGCATAGTACCATTTGCCAGATACTTTCATCCAGCCTGTTTTCATAGCACCTGAATCTTGAAGGTAGTACCAGCTACCATTATCTTTGAGCCAACCAGTCTTCATAGCGCCTGAACCGTCGAGATAGTACCAGCTACCGTCTTTCACCCAGCCTGTTTGCATCCAACCAGAGTTGTCAAAGCGATACCAAGTTCTATTTATTTTTTCCCATCCATTACTCGTGTATGAGCCGTCATTATGTTTAAACCACCAACGTCCGTTTGATCGAATCCAACTTCCGAAGTATTGGGAATGATTGAACCCATTTTTCTGACTTGAATTTGTATTTGCAGTTTTGGTTTTATGAGTTCCGATAGCCTTCAAGTCTTTGTCAAAAAGATTCGCCTTAGTCGCAAATGTTTGAGTCTGAGAAGAATTTGCTTCTGTATATTGAATGGCCTTTCCATAACCACCAGCTAATTCTTCAGAGCCACCAGATGCTGTTCCGAAACTTTGTGCAACGGTAATCCATCCATTTTGAGTGACAGGGTTTTCAAAGGCTGCAAGCCCCATATAGGTCAGCTTTGGATCAATTAAGGATTTATAGTGTCCAGTTTGACCTGTAACACTGACACCACTACGAGATTTAACATAATCGGCTTTTTCATCATACCATTGCTGGATGGCCTTCATAAATCCGTCATAGTTCCAAGCCAAATTTTCTGAAAGGGAGAAATTTCCTGTAGGCCAAGCGCTCCAAATGTTCTTACTAGACAAGCGTGTGTGATTAATGGTGATCGAAGCTTCTGCTGCACGAACAAAGGCAGTTTTTTCTAGTGCAGTTGACCATTTGATAGGAACATAGCTAGTAACTAGACCTTCGTCTGCTGCCTCTTTTCGAATGGCATTGATACGGTCTAAGATAGCCTGTTTATCTGGCGTTAAGAAAGTCCCTTCAATCCCAACTAGAGTAGTACCAGAAGAAGCACTAGTGACCTCAGAGTTTAAGATATTGTAGGATTGACCATTGATTGCTTGAGTGGAAACCAGCCTATCATTAGCAGCTACTGATTGTGATGTAAGAGTTCCAGCTCCTAACAAGGAAAGTACTAAAACTGTAGCAAGTGTGAACTTTTTAGTTTTATTGTTCATTTTGTGTCCTCCTATTTTTATTATAACATCTCTACTGGGCAGAGTAAACTAAAATTCGGTATAGCTAGGGACTAGATTTATTTTAAATTTAGATGTTTGCAAAAATTTTTCTTAAATTTGGTGTATAATATAAATAGATGATTTTAATGAATCTACTCGACTTGTTCGATAACGATCTGAAGCGAGATTAGGTGTTCAGAAATTGAATTTTTAAGGTTCCAACTTAGCCATACTTTTTAGGTTTCACATCTTTAAATAAGCTAAACACTCCATAATATCATATAAATTATAGTTTAGAGGATGTAGAACAACTCTTCTTTCATCAAGGAAGTAAAATAACTCAATAACACAGGGATTCCATTCCCCTAGAAAGGTTAAATAAATGAAATCATATAAGAAATTTACGATTCTTGCTCTAGCTCTTCTTGGATTTACTAGCCAAACAGTTCTAGCTAATGGTGCTAGTCATTCTACGAATAACTCTACCGGTAGTTCAGCTACTAGCTCTGCAAGTGATTCTCAAGCAGCTACAGAAAACCAGCCAACGACCCCTAGTTCGAGTGAGCAGGAGACAAAACCAACTCTTCCTACTGAGTCTAAGCTACAAACTGGTTGGGTAAAAGAAGATGGGAAGTGGACTTATTATAGTCAAACGGGTGTCAAATTTACAGATACTCTCTATGAGGGCTACCTATTTGATAAGAATGGTTACTTACTTGAAAATAGCTGGTATCAGATGGCTAACAAGTGGTACTACGCCAATGGCTCAGGAAAATATTTGTCTAACCAATGGAGTCAAATCAATGGTAAGTGGTATGCATTTGATCAAAATGGTACCATGATGGCTAATACCTGGAAGGGAAATTATTACCTGAAGTCTAGTGGGGCTATGGCAGATAAAGAATGGGTGTACGATCCTAACTACTCTAGCTGGTTTTATCTCAAGTCAGGTGGGCACTATGCTGAACAGCAATGGGTTGGCTCTTACTATCTGAAATTTGGTGGCTACATGGCTCACAAAGAGTGGCTTTATGATCAAGATTATCAAGCTTGGTATTATCTTAAAGAAGATGGCGTTTATGTCACTGGAACTTATACTATTGATGGAAGTAGTCATTTTTTCAAAGATAATGGTAAATGGGTGCAAGAACTTCCAAAAGGATTTGAAAAGGGGCGCTATAGTAAGACTATTTTCCTAGATCCTGGGCATGGTGGACGTGATTCGGGTGCTTACTATTATGGAATAGCTGAAAAAGATTTGAATCTACAGGTCTCTCGTAAATTACGGAAACGTTTAGAAGAATTGGGCTATACAGTTTTAACATCTCGTGATAGTGATGTGGATGTTGACTTTGTGACAGAGCGTTCTCGTATGGTAAATAAGACGAATGCAGACTTCTTTATTAGTATTCATTTTAACGCTACTGGGAATGACACAACACTGAATCTGGGAATACAGACTTATTCTTATAAGGAAGAAGTGGGTTATCCGAGCAAGATTAACCAGTACTGGCACAATAATCCAGACCGTATAAGTGAAAGTAATCGTTTGGCTGCTGACCTTCATTCATCTCTCTTGACCGAGACAGGAGCTAGAGATGCTGGACTTCTGCAAGCCACCTTCGCTGTTCTTCGTGAGACTGCGAAACCTGCTGTGTTATTAGAGTTGGGTTATATGGATAATTCAGAAGAAAACCAACGAATCCGTAGTGACCAATACCAAGATAAGTTGGTTGAAGGAATTATTAAAGGAATTCAAAAATATTACGCTGGAAATTAAGAAACTAGATCAAACTAAGCTTTGGAGATTGTCCTAGGCTTAGTTTTTTGCATTTGTAATGCTATTCATAACATTAAATTTTCTGAAAATTTATTGAAAACATGATATAATAAAACGTAAAATTAATTCAGGTTTCCTGGACCGATAGGAGTAAACAATGAAAAAACTAGGTTTTGTCCTTTTATCTTCAGTCTTGCTATTGACAGCATGTGCAGTCCGTTTTGAAAAATCAACCGAGACAAATGATTCATCTAAGGTGACAGCCTTGTCTGAAGACAAGCAGAAAATGCTTGATAAGGCCACTGCTGACTATAAGATTTTTGTGCAAGAGCAAATCGATAAACTGTTGACAGATACAGAAGGCTTTGTCAAACTGTTGAAAGAAGGTAAGTTAGAAGAAGCCAAAAAGGTTTATCCACTGATTCGTATGTCTTATGAGCGTTCAGAACCAATTGCCGAAAGTTTTGGTGAGTCAGATGTCAAGATTGACTTCCGTTTGGCAGACTATATGGACGAAAACAAGACAGAAGAAGGTTGGTCAGGTTTCCACCGTATCGAGCGTATCCTTTGGGAAGACAATACAACTAAAGGAACTGAAATCAAGATAAGGAAGAGTAAATCTGCACTAATAAAAAAAACTTTGTACTTTGGAAGCCATTGTGTGGCTAGCTAGAGTGCAAAGTTTTTTTATTTTTTAGTTAAAATGAAGACTGTGTTCCTTATAAGTACAAGGTTATTAAGAGAGTGGTGGACATTAAAATGATGATTTTGAGTTTTTGTTATTTTTGCTTTGGAGCAAGGTAACATAGTCACTTTTGGTGTGGAATAAGTGGGTAAGAAAAACAGTTCTTTGAGTTTGGTCGATAAAGTAAAGCAAGATATACTGACCGATAATTTTTCCTCGCGTAGGGTACTTACTGTTGATTTTTAGTCCTATTTTTTCATCTGCATCAAAGCCAGCTTCAGGAAAAGTTTCTAAACTTTTTAAGCCGTCTAAAATTTTGGCTACAGTATTCTTAGCCGACTGGGGTGATAAAAGAACAGTGCTGATGTAGTTATGGATACTGTCAATTGCCTGACTCACTTCAGTAGATAGAATCACTTTATAAATCATATCGTAGCCTCATGTCATCTAGGGGAGTTCCTTGTCCGGATTCATATTCTCTTAAGGCGCGTTCAGATTGGGCTTGTAGCTCCTGAATCAATCGTTCACGGTGTAAATCTTCTGCAGTTTTTATTGGCAAATCTTGTTCGAGAACAATCTGCTCGATAAAAAGACTAATAGCATCCGTCATAGTCATTCCTTTTTCCTTGATGATAGCTCTAGCTTGTTCCATTGATGACTCATTGATTTTAAAATTGTACTGTTTAGTAAGTGATGTCGTCATGGTATATCTCCAATCTATACTATATATAGCTAGTATATATCTTTTATATTTTTTAGGCAAGAGAAAACTTTGTACTCTAGAAACTACCGAGAGTGCAAAGTTTTTTGAGTCTGGAATATAAAAACAGCAGTTGATTTCAAGAAACAAAAAAGAACAGCCGAAGCTGTCTTTTTATCATTATTTGAGACCGTATTTTTTGTTGAAACGATCCACGCGTCCATCTGCTTGAGTGAACTTTTGACGTCCAGTGTAGAATGGGTGTGAGTCTGATGAAATTTCCACACGGATCAATGGGTAAGTTTCGCCTTCGAACTCAACTGTTTCGTTAGAGCGTTTTGTTGAACCGCTAAGGAATTGGTAACCAGTAGTTGTGTCCATGAAGACAACTGGGCGATATTCTGGATGGATATCTTTTTTCATTTTGCAATAGTTCCTTTCTGCCATGGTCTCTTTGCGAGCCATAGATTGTTACCATACTAGTCTATCAGATTCTGAAAAGTTTGGCAAGTATTTTATCAGTTTTTAAGCAAGTTTTTTAACTTTTGGTAGATGATTTCGTTTTCTTCTAAGCTATAGGAATTAGCACCACTTGCTAGAGGGTGGCCTCCACCATCATGTTCCTTGGCAATTTCATTGATAGGATGGATTTTACTGCGTAAGCGAACTCGGTAGTGGCCATCAGCCTGCTCCACAAAAATTCCCCAGAGACTAACACTGTCAATGCGTCCAGGTGCACCGACAATGGCTGCAGTTTCAGCATCGGTAACATTAAATTGTTTCAAGACTTCTTGACTCAGGATAACTCGCGCTGCACCATTTTCATCCACTTCCAGATGGTCATAGATGTAGCCTTGAAGTTTAGCAATTTTGTAGCTCATAGTGTCCATTTTGCGAGTGAGAGCCGCAAAGTCAAAGTTATGTTCTCTCAAATAAGCAGCCAGGCGAAGAGTCCGTGTAGTCGTAGAAGGATAAAGGAAGCGACCTGTATCACCAACAATTCCTGCAAAGAGCAACTCAGCAGCACGATCTGATAAGGCCAGTTGGGTTGTTTGGGCAAATAGGGTAATCATCTCGCTAGCACTGCTTGAACTAGTATCCACCCATGATAGGTCACCATATACATCATCATTTGGATGGTGGTCAATCTTAATGAGAAAATCACCTTGACTATAGCGCTTATCATCGATACGAGCGGTGTTAGCCGTATCACAGACGATGACAAGGGCTCCTTGGTAGGCACTATCTTCAACAGAATCCATTTCAGCCATCCAAGTAAGAGTTGGTTCATCAAAACCAACTGCTTTGATGGTTTTTTCTGGGAAATGATGTTTGAGAAGAACTTTCAATCCCACCTGACTTCCCAAGGCATCAGGGTCTGGTTTCATATGACGATGAATGATAATCGTGTCGTATTCTTTGATTTTTTCTAAAATTTGATGGCAAATGTCCATAAATGACCTCAATTCTTTCTTATTTCATTGTAGCACAAGAATTTTTATTTTTAAAATGAAAAAGATGTGATATAATGGAGAAAGATAAATTGAGGAGGACGATATGGCATTAGCAAAAATTGTATTTGCCAGTATGACCGGTAATACCGAAGAAATTGCAGATATTGTAGCAGACAAATTACGTGACTTGGGCTTGGATGTCGATGTTGATGAATGTACAACTGTTGACGCTTCAGACTTCCTGGAAGCAGACATCGCTATCGTTGCGACCTATACTTATGGTGATGGAGAATTGCCAGATGAGATGATGGACTTCTATGAAGACCTAGCAGACCTCAACTTGAATGGCAAAATCTACGGAGTGGTTGGCTCAGGTGACACCTTCTACGATGAATTCTGTAAGGCTGTCGATGACTTTGACCGTGTTTTTGTGTCAACAGGAGCAGAAAAAGGTTCAGAGTGTGTTAAAGTTGATCTTTCTGCTGAGGAAGAAGACATTGAACGCTTGGAACAATTCGCAGAAGAATTGGCTGCTAAAGTAGGATAAGCATAAACGTGCGCTGATGCAATCAATCAGTGCATTTTTCTTATCGTGAGTTGGAATTTTACTAGCCTATTTGCTGGCTTTTTGATACAATAATTCAAATAAAGGAGGAGACTGTATGGATTTAGATATTATTCGTCAAGAAATTGATCAAATCGACGACCAAATCGTCAAGCTCTTAGAAGAACGAATGCATTTGGTTGAGGGTGTAGTTGCTTATAAGAAGGCTTCAGGGAAACCGATTTTAGATACCAAGAGAGAAGCAGTTATTTTTGAAAAGGTCAGAAATCGTGTAGAGGACAAGCGCTATCAGGAGACTATTGTCTCGACTTTTTCGGACATACTCAAACGTTCGCGTGATTATCAGGATCAAAATATCAAATGAAAAAAGAACAATTTTATCCGCTAGGGATTTTTCTAGCTGCTATGTTGGGCGGACTTGTCCGCTACCTAGTTTCCACTTGGTTGCCAGCCAGTCCAGACTTTCCTTGGGGCACTCTCTTTGTCAACTATCTGGGAGTTTTCTGCCTGGTTTATCTTGTCAAGGGTTATCTGGTCTATAAGGGGACTAGTAAGGGCTTGGTTTTAGCACTAGGTACAGGTTTTTGCGGAGGTCTAACAACCTTTTCTAGTCTCATGCTTGATGCTGTGAAACTACTGGATACTGGGCGTTATCTTAGTTTAGTTATGTATTTGCTTTTGAGTATTGGTGGAGGTCTACTCTTGGCTTATTTTCTAGGGAGGAAGAAATGGTAATGGTCTATCTTGCAATTGCTTGTGGTTGCGGAGCTTTAGTGCGCTATTTCTTTTCCCGCTATAATCAATCTTCTAAATTGCCACTTGGAACGCTTATAGCAAATCTTTTAGGGTGTTTTTTGATTGGATTATTCTACAATCATGTGGAGTCTAAGGAAGTTTATGCTATTCTAGCAACAGGATTTTGTGGCGGTTTAACGACTTTCTCTACCTTGAATGACGAACTCCAAAGACTGTTAAGTGATAAGAAGGTATTTTATAGCTACCTAGCCTTAACCTACATAGGTGGTTTAGTTGCGATTTTTTTAGGAATTCTGCTATAAATTTCTTTACTTTTTTGTGGAAATTTGGTAAACTGTATCTTGTGTGTAATGGACGCACAAAAATACAGTTTATCCGCTGAGGAAGATTCCTCAAGATTGACAAAGATAGGAGAATAAAATGAATCCATTAATCCAAAGCTTGACTGAAGGTCAACTTCGTACAGATATCCCATCATTCCGTCCTGGTGACACTGTTCGTGTACACGCGAAAGTTGTCGAAGGTAACCGTGAACGTATCCAGATTTTTGAAGGTGTTGTTATCGCACGTAAAGGTGCTGGAATCTCAGAAAACTACACAGTTCGTAAAATCTCTAACGGTGTAGGTGTTGAGCGTATCTTCCCAATCCACACTCCACGTGTTGAAAAAATCGAAGTTGTTCGTTACGGTAAAGTACGTCGTGCGAAATTGTACTACTTGCGTGCTCTTCAAGGTAAAGCAGCTCGTATCAAAGAAATCCGTCGTTAATTCGACTAAAAAACTCTGCTTTTTCAGCAGAGTTTTTATCTAGCCCCCTTAGTTCAATGGATATAACAACTCCCTCCTAAGGAGTAGTTGCAGGTTCGATTCCTGCAGGGGGCATGTAATTAGATATCAAAGAAGTTTGTCAAAAAGTCTTTGATATTAAAAGAACGCATAATATAGGGGATTTATGTACTGACCCCCAAAAGTTAGATTTTTTCTGTCTAACTTTTGGGGTGCAGTTCATTATCTCCATAATATTATGCGTTTTATTATTGAAAAATTTGGGCAATCATCAGATAAAATTGAGACTATATCGAGTATATAAATGTTTGTATAATCAATTTATTCAAAATCGTCAAGTTCTAAATTATTTAAAGGACTATAACATTCATATTTCTTTAAGTAATTGTTTATTTCTTCAGCAGTAGAACAAGGTAAATTAACTCTTAAATAGTCAATATCTTCTTTAGATAAAAAATGATTTGCATTCAAAATTGAGAAGCGAAATAATGCTTCATCAAAAGCAAAATCATAATCGTCATCAGATAATGATTCCATTAATGTTTGAATATGTTTTAGTGAGTAGTCAGGTATCGAATCGGGATAATATACTGGATAATCAGTGACTGAAAAATTGTTTTCTAATCCTGAACTAGTAATTATCAAAGATTCTATGTAATATATTAAAGAATGTTTAATATTACCTTCTTGTTCCAAATGTCTTCCTTGAGCCTTTCGTGTGTTAGATAAACATCCAAAATCTCCTGATACAGTATTCCTATGAGCTTGTTTATTTAAAAGACTCCATTTTATATCACCAAAAGTTGCTTTAAAAGAGATATTATTTTTTTCTTTACAATAATCTTCCATAGTTATGTCTTTATCATAGTATGCTTTGATATAGTCACTATGTTCGATAATAAGATTTTGTGCTTCTTTTGTTAGTTTAAATTCGAACGGAATATCTAATTTGTCAACGTTGATATTATTAATTATTCTTGTAATTAATTCTGCTTTTTTTCCAGAAGTAGGTAAATTATGTTTAGATAATATAGTTTTTAATTCTACTACTTTAAGATATGATAAAGTCTTATTTTTAGTGAAGTATCCTAATTTGTATAATTGATTGTGTGTAGATTCAGGGTCAATTTGAAGAGAGTATTTAAAATATCTTGGGAAATTATAATTTCTCCCTGTTTTTTGAGTCCAATCTATGAGTATGAGTTGCCCAGGAGTAAGGCCGCACTCTAATTTGTTTAGGTAAAAATTGTTACAATCAGAATTTGTGTCTCTATTATGATTATTTTGTTTTAAATTAAATAGTTTGCTAAAAAAATTCATTGGATTATATTGCTAATCAATTCTTATTGAAAAATGATACTTTTACAGTACCCATGTACGGATAGCATGGGCTACGCCGGATTCATCGTTAGATTTAGTGATGTATTTGGCGATTTTTTTGATTTCTGGATTTCCGTTTTCCATGACTACAGGGTTGCCAACGACTTCCAGCATGGCACGATCATTTTCTTCGTCACCGATAGCCATGGTTTCATCTTTGGTCAATTCGAGTTTTTCAGCTAAATGAGTAATAGCTGAACCCTTATCTACATTCTTTTTAAGGAGTTCGAGGTAGAAAGGAGCAGATTTGTTAATAGAGTAGCGTTCGTAAAATTCTGCTGGAATTTTTTCAATGGCAGCATCGAGAATTTCTGGTTCATCGATAAACATACATTTAACGATTTCCTTGTCAGCCATTTCTTCAGGTGTGCGGTAGAAGATTGGCATGCTGACGAGGGTTGATTCGTGCACAGTGTATTTTCCGATATTGCGATTGGCAGTGTAGATACCGTCCTTGGTAATGGCATGCATGTGGACACCGAGCTTGCGACTGAGGAATTCCATATCCAGATAATCCTCATAAGACAAAGATTCGCTGATAATCTCATGGCCTGTAGCAGTTTCTTGGACAAGGGCACCATTGAAGGTCACGACATAGTCGCCTTCATCTCTCAACTGCAAGTCATCCAGAAGTTTGGCAACACCTGCGATAGGGCGGCCTGTTGTAATGACGACTTTGACACCAGCTTCTTTGGCATCTTGGATGGCAGAAAAGACTTCAGGAGTAATCTCCTTTTGGCTATTGACTAGGGTTCCGTCAATATCGACGGCGATTAGTTTAATACTCATAAATTTCCTCTTTTAGTTTTTATTTGGGGTAAAATGATCGTTCTCAATCAAGTGTAAAAATTGCTGGGTAATGCTTGCAAAGATGCTGTTTTGGTCCAACATTTCTTTCGGAAAATAGAAACGATTATCTCCGTGACGACTACCAGCAAGGGATTGGACGATAGGAGACAGGCTAGAGAGCTCTGCCAGTTGACCATTCTTTTGTAAAATCTCAATCTGTGTTCGTGGATTTTCAGATTCGGGACGATAGATATCATAAGGGAGGTCAAAGTTCTTATGAATGGCAGTATAGTAGTCGGGATCAAAGCCAATGTCCTCAACCAATTTTCTCATGCTGGCGAGCTGGTCTTGGTCTTCTTGTGAAAAAGTAATGGATTTAAAGACCTTGCGGTTGACAAAGCGTTGCGACAAGTCTGCAAGAATCTTATCAGGACTGGTCATCCAGAGCTGGAAGTAGGTATTCATCACACCATCATCCAGAGCTAGATAATCAGACAAGGTCACATTTTTTTCAAAGAAAGGCAGGAGATGTGGAGATGTTCGTGCAAAGAAGTCCTTGTCTTTAGGATAGAGTTCCTTGGCGCGTTTGAGGAGATTCTGTAGGAGAACTTCCATGGCGCGTGTTGCTGGGTGGAAATAGACCTGCATATACATCTGGTAGCGACTGAGGACATAGTCTTCGATGGCGTGCATGCCATTGCGCTGAAAGGCGATACCATTTTCGACAGGACGAATGACACGCAAGATCCGAGTCAGGTCAAATTCTCCATAGGATGCTCCTGTAAAATAGGAGTCGCGCAAGAGATAGTCCATGCGGTCTGCATCAATCTGACTAGAAATGAGTTGCACAACCTGCTTGTTAGGGTAGGTATGGTCTATGACACTTGCAATCTTTTCTGGAAAATCTGGCGCCACTTGTAGCAGGACTTGGTGAATCTCCGTTTCAGGACTTTGAATAATCTCTTGAGTAATGGCTTCGTGGTCTGTATCAAAGAGATGTTCAAAAGTATGGGAGTAGGCACCGTGTCCAAGGTCATGTAGGAGAGCAGCAGTCATGGTCAAGAGAGACTCGGCAGGATTCCATTCTTCAGGATATTTTTCTTCAAAAATCTCTGTGATGCGACGAGCAATCTCATAGACTCCAAGACAATGGGAGAAGCGACTGTGTTCTCCACCGTGGAAGGTATAACTGGAAGTTCCCAGTTGCTTAATACGGCGCAAGCGTTGAAATTCTTTTGTATTGATTAAGTCATAGATGATTTGATTATTGACATGGATGTAGTTGTGAACTGGGTCACGGAATACTTTTTCGTTCATATGACCATTATAGCAAAAAGCTAGAGTTTTTGGTAAAATAGTAGGACAAGAGACAAGAAAGAGGACTTGATGTGAAGATTCGGATGCGAAATACGATTCAGTTTGATGAGCAGTTGGAAGTGATTGACCAACTTTATGACGTGGAAGTGCATGAAAAGGGAGATTATAGCTACCTGCTTTTCTATAATGAGGAAAAGGAAAAAGTAGTGATTAAATTCCATGGTCAAGAACTGGTGATGAGCCGTTTTTCAAATCCCAAGACCATTATGCGCTTTCTAAAGGATAGTGATAGTTTAGCCTACATTCCTACACCAATGGGCATGCAGGAATTTGTTATCCAAACCAGTCGCTATGAAGTTGATGGGCAAAAGATTGAACTAGATTATCAACTACAAAATCAAGAGGGACATCCCTTTGCCAGCTATCAATTGGAAATTACTTGGGGCTAGGCTTATGTCTTTTTCAAATTTACCTGGCTATCTTCTCGGATTGGCTTCCTAATGTGGTAGATTAGGCTAATTTTTGGTATAATAAAAGTTATGGAAATCGAAAAAACCAATCGTATGAATGCGCTCTTTGAATTTTATGCGGCGCTGTTGACAGACAAGCAAATGAATTATATAGAGCTCTACTACGCTGATGATTACAGTCTTGCTGAGATTGCCGAGGAATTCGGTGTCAGTCGTCAGGCTGTCTATGATAATATCAAGCGGACAGAAAAGATTCTGGAAGATTATGAGATGAAATTGCACATGTACTCGGACTACATTGTCCGTAGTCAGATTTTTGACCAGATTTTGGAGCAGTATCCCAATGATGACTTTCTGCAAAAGCAGATAGAAATTTTAACAAGCATTGATAATAGAGAATAAGAGGAAGAAAAATGGCATTTGAAAGTTTAACAGAACGTTTACAGAACGTCTTTAAAAATTTACGTAAAAAAGGAAAAATATCTGAATCTGATGTCCAAGAGGCAACCAAAGAAATTCGCTTGGCCTTGCTTGAGGCCGACGTTGCCTTGCCTGTTGTAAAGGACTTTATCAAGAAAGTTCGTGAACGTGCTGTCGGCCATGAGGTCATTGATACCCTTAATCCTGCGCAACAAATTATTAAAATCGTTGATGAGGAACTGACAGCTGTTTTAGGTTCTGATACGGCAGAAATTATCAAGTCACCTAAGATTCCTACAATCATCATGATGGTCGGTTTGCAGGGGGCTGGTAAAACAACCTTTGCTGGTAAATTGGCCAACAAACTCAAGAAGGAAGAAAATGCCCGTCCTTTGATGATTGCGGCGGATATTTACCGTCCTGCTGCCATTGATCAGCTTAAGACCTTGGGACAACAGATTGATGTTCCTGTCTTCGCTCTTGGGACAGAGGTTCCAGCTGTTGAGATTGTACGTCAAGGTTTGGAACAAGCCCAAGCCAATCATAACGACTATGTCTTGATTGATACGGCAGGTCGTTTGCAGATTGATGAGCTTTTGATGAATGAACTTCGTGACGTGAAAGCCTTGGCTCAACCAAACGAAATTCTCCTCGTGGTTGATGCCATGATTGGTCAAGAAGCAGCCAATGTTGCGCGTGAGTTTAATGCTCAGTTAGAAGTAACTGGGGTTATCCTTACCAAGATTGATGGGGACACTCGTGGTGGTGCTGCTCTATCTGTTCGTCACATTACAGGAAAACCAATCAAGTTCACTGGTACAGGTGAAAAGATTACGGACATTGAAACCTTCCACCCAGATCGCATGTCTAGCCGTATCCTTGGTATGGGGGATATGCTCACTTTGATTGAGAAAGCTTCTCAAGAATACGATGAGCAAAAAGCCCTTGAAATGGCTGAGAAGATGCGCGAAAACACCTTTGATTTCAATGATTTTATTGATCAGTTGGATCAGGTACAAAACATGGGACCGATGGAAGACTTGCTCAAGATGATTCCAGGTATGGCTAACAATCCAGCCCTTCAAAACATGAAGGTAGATGAGCGTCAGATTGCTCGTAAACGTGCTATTGTGTCTTCCATGACACCTGAAGAACGTGAAAACCCAGATTTGCTAAATCCAAGCCGTCGACGTCGTATCGCAGCTGGTTCTGGGAATACATTTGTCGAAGTTAATAAATTCATCAAAGACTTTAACCAGGCTAAACAACTCATGCAAGGAGTTATGTCTGGGGATATGAACAAAATGATGAAGCAAATGGGGATCAATCCAAACAACCTTCCTAAAAATATGCCAAATATGGGAGGAATGGATATGTCTGCCCTTGAAGGTATGATGGGACAAGGTGGTATGCCTGACTTGTCAGCTCTCGGAGGAGCAGGAATGCCAGATATGAGCCAGATGTTTGGTGGCGGACTCAAAGGTAAAATCGGTGAATTTGCCATGAAACAGTCTATGAAACGCATGGCTAACAAAATGAAAAAAGCGAAGAAGAAACGTAAGTAAGACAAAGGAAGGCCGCAGGGCTTTCCTTTTTCAGAAAGAAGAAAAATGAGCACTTCCGTAATTGGAAATGCTCGTTTTTGATGTGTTTAGACTCTTATACTCAATGAAAATCAAAGAGCAAACTAGGAAACTAGCCGCAGGCTGTACTTGAGTACGGCAAGGCGACGTTGACGTGGTTTGAATTTGATTTTCGAAGAGTATTAGTCTTTATTCTCGTATGGCAAGATTAAGTTCAAGATGATTCCTGTCATGGCTGATAGGGCAGTTCCTGAAAGGGTAACTGGACCGAGTTTAAGGATAGCTCCTCCAAGTCCAAGGACCAACATAGCACTTGCGATGATGAGGTTACGCATTTGAGCGAAATCAACACGTTCTTTAATCAAGACTTTCAAACCGTTGCTGGCGATAACTCCATAGAGAAGGATTGACATACCACCAAGTACAGCGTTTGGAATTGTTGAAATCAAGGCAGTGAATTTACCAAGGAAGCTAAGGGCAATCGCGATGAAGGCAGCGTTACGGATAACTGAGACAGAAGCGATACGAGTCATACCGATAACCCCTGTGTTTTCTCCATAAGTTGTATTGGCTGGTCCACCAAGGAAGGCAGAAACAGAAGTTGCGATACCGTCACCAAGAAGAGTACGGTGAAGACCTGGTTCTTTCAAGAATTGACGACCACAGATTTGACCCAAAACAGTATGGTCACCGATATGTTCAGAAATTGTTACGATAGCGATTGGCAAGATGGCGATGGTTTCTGGACCAAAGTAAAGATTGTATTCTTTAAAGGCACCACCTGTGCTAAATGGCAAGTAGAAACCAGGAATTTCGAACCAGTTGGCTTTAAGAACTGGTGTAAAGTCAACCAAGCCAAGAGTTAGTGCGAAGAGGTAACCACCGATAATGGCAAATAGGAATGGAATGATTCGTAGGAAGCCTTTTCCTTTTGTATTGATAAAGGCAGCAATCAAGAAAGTAACAACTGCTACAAGAGCATTTTTCCAATTTCCATCAGCTACAAGACCAGCATTGGTAACAGCTGAACCTGCAAGTCCAAGACCGATAACGATGATCATAGGTCCTATGATGATTGGTGGCAAGAGTTTATCAATCCATTTTGTACCTGCAAAACGAACACCAGCAGCCACAAGGACATAGACCAAACCAGTCAAGATAACCCCTGTTTGGGCAGCAGATACATCACCACCCATTTCTTTCATAGCAAGTGACATAGCTGTGATAAAGGCAAATGAAGAACCTAGATAAACTGGAACTTTAAATCCAGTTGAAATCATGTAGATGAGTGTTCCAACACCTGAAGCAAAAAGGGCAACAGATACAGGCATTCCTAAAATCAAGGGTACCAAGATGGTCGCACCAAACATGGCGAAAACGTGTTGGAAACTAAGGAGAATTCCTTTTCCAGCCGAAGGACGTTGGTCAACGTCTAGTAACAAATCAACAGTTGATTCTTGTTTCATATAAACCTCACTTTTGGGCATCAAAAAAGAGCCCATTATTTTACAGCAATAGGCCCTCAGAGTAAGACTTCTTTAAAATCTAGACTTTAAAGAGTTTTAAATATTTCTGCGTCTTCGTCACCTCACGGGATGACATTAAAAACCTTTGCTTGTGATAGTATAGCAAAAATTACAAACTTTGTAAATATTTTTTTACTTAAAAATTTAAAGCGGGCGTTTATTTGGCATGCCAGCCTTACGTGGGTATTTATTTGGTGTTTCCTTTTTCTTTTCTACCACTGTGATGTAGCGCGGATCTCCATTCGGTAGGGCGTAGCTGAGATTGTCTTCGAGCTTACTAAAAAGGAGGTTGAGGGCATTCTTAGCTTCTAATAACTCCTCAGGAGCATTGCTGGCTTTTAGTGCTAATAGTTTTCCTCCGACTTTAAGATAGGGAATGGTTAATTCTGATAAAATCTGCATACGAGCTACAGCACGGGCAGTTACCAAATCAAACTGAGCACGAAAGTTTTTATCTTGGGCAAAATCTTCTGCACGACCGTGGTAGAAATGAACACCGTCCAAATCTAGTTCTTGAGCCAACAGTTGGAGGAAGTTGATGCGCTTATTTAGAGAATCAATAATAGTCACATCTAGCTGAGGATAGAGGATTTTCATAGGTAGACTAGGAAATCCTGCCCCGGCTCCAATATCAAGAAGTTTGATAGTTTCATTGGGAATCAAACCTTGAAGAATGGGTGCAATCGAATCGTAAAAATGTTTGAGATAAACTTCATCCTTGTCTGTAATAGCTGTTAGATTAATTTTTTCATTCCACTCGACCAAGAGTTCAAAATAACGATCAAATTGCTTTTTTTGCTGGTCCGAAAGTGAAAGATTTTGCTCGGAAAGCAAGTTGTAAAATGTTTCTGGTTTCATAGTGTTTTCCTTCTTTAGTATCATCTTATTTTACCACAATCATTAAAAATTTGATATACTGGTACTAATCTAAAAGCAGAAAGGACTTATATCATGACTTGGATTATTCTTGGAGTTTTGGCTCTTATTGTTATTTTTGTGATTGTTAGCTATAACGGTTTGGTTAAGAATCGTATGCAAACAAAGGAGGCTTGGAGTCAGATTGATGTTCAGTTGAAACGTCGAAATAACCTTTTGCCAAACTTGATTGAAACTGTAAAAGGTTATGCCAAATATGAAGGTTCTACCCTTGAAAAGGTGGCAGAACTGCGTAACCAAGTGGCAGCAGCGACTTCACCAGCAGAAGCTATGAAAGCTAGTGATGCCCTCACTCGTCAGGTTTCAGGTATTTTTGCAGTTGCAGAAAGCTATCCAGATTTGAAAGCTAGTGCCAACTTTGTTAAATTGCAAGAGGAGTTGACAAACACAGAAAATAAAATTTCTTACTCTCGTCAACTCTACAACAGTGTTGTCAGCAACTACAATGTAAAATTAGAAACTTTCCCAAGCAATATTATCGCTGGAATGTTTGGATTTAAAGCAGCAGATTTCCTTCAAACTCCAGAAGAGGAAAAGGCAGTTCCTAAAGTTGATTTTAGCGGTTTAGGTGACTAAGATGTTGTTTGATCAAATTGCAAGCAATAAACGAAAAACCTGGATTTTGTTGCTGGTATTTTTCCTACTCTTAGCTCTTGTTGGCTATGCGGTTGGTTACCTCTTTATGAGGTCTGGGCTTGGCGGTTTGGTTATCGCTCTGATTATCGGCTTTATCTATGCCTTATCCATGATTTTTCAATCGACAGAGATTGTCATGTCCATGAATGGGGCGCGTGAGGTTGATGAGCAAACGGCACCAGACCTCTACCATGTAGTGGAAGATATGGCTATGGTGGCTCAGATTCCTATGCCTCGTGTTTTCATCATTGATGATCCAGCCTTAAATGCCTTTGCGACAGGTTCTAACCCTCAAAACGCAGCGGTTGCTGCGACGTCAGGTCTCCTAGCTATCATGAATCGTGAAGAACTAGAAGCTGTTATGGGACATGAAGTCAGTCATATCCGTAACTACGATATTCGTATTTCGACTATTGCTGTTGCCCTGGCCAGTGCTATCACTATGCTTTCTAGTATGGCAGGTCGTATGATGTGGTGGGGTGGTGCAGGTCGCAGACGAAGTGACGATGATAGAGATGGAAATGGTCTTGAAATCATTATGCTAGTGGTTTCCCTACTAGCTATTGTGCTGGCACCTCTCGCTGCAACCTTGGTGCAACTCGCTATTTCTCGTCAGAGGGAATTCCTAGCTGATGCTTCCAGTGTCGAGTTGACTCGCAATCCACAAGGGATGATAAATGCTCTAGGTAAGTTGGATAATAGTAAACCGATGAGTCGTCCTGTCGATGATGCCAGCAGTGCACTTTATATCAATGATCCCAAGAAAGGGGGAGGGTTCCAAAAACTCTTTTACACCCACCCACCTATCTCAGAACGGATTGAACGTTTAAAACATATGTAAAATGAAGGCTGGGAAAAAGCCTTTAAAATCTGAAAAACGCATAATATCAGGTGTGCAAATCTTGATATTATGCGTTTTATTATGGGAAGATTTACTTTTTCTTCTCCTAAAATTGTGTTTTTGCCCCACCTATCTGCTATGTTGCAAATTTATAAATCTTATAAATTAACTACCTCCAGACCGTGTTCTGTTAAGCGATAGATGATTGAACAGACCTCTTTTAAGAAACGCCTGTCATGCGAAACAGTGATGAGTCCGCCTGGATACGTAGCAAAGAGTTTTCTAATTTGGGGTTGAGAAGTGGGAGAAAAGTTTCGTGTGGGTTCATCCAGCAGGAGAAAGTTTGGTTTGCGCAAGACTAAATCCAAAAGCAGGAGTTTACCCTGTTGCCCGCCAGATAAGGAGCGAATTTGATGCTGCATTTCTGGATAACTGAAATTGAGACTGGCTAAGTGAGATTGGATTTTCTGCAGTTCCTCTTTTTCTCCAGTTTTGCTGAGGTAGGCTATTGGTGATAAATCTAATTGCAGTTTTTTGTGGTAATCTTGTGGCATATAACCAAGTAAAATCTCTCTTTTTTGACTTAGCAGTTGTTGCAACTTTGATAACAGAGTTGATTTCCCCATACCATTTGGGCCGATGATACCGATTTTTTCTTGTCCACGGACAGTTAGTTGTAGTTCCTGAGCCAAAACACGGTCGTCAATGGACAAATTTTCTTTTTCCAGTTGGATTAAGACTTTAGATGCTGATAATGGCTGTATATCTGAGAAAAAAAGTCTAATTTCTTCCTCTTCAAGTGGTTTTTGGGTCATGGACTGAGCTGTCTTTTCAAAGCGTTTTTCTTGAGAGAGGACAGTTTTCATCTTTTTAGCCAATAGGCGACCGGCAGTACTGTCTTTAGTAGCTCGAAGCGCAGTTTCTACATTTTGCTTGACTCGACGATGTTTTTCCATGGTTTTGTCATAGGCTCTTTGGTCATTAGCAGCTTGCTGACTTTGTCTGGCAAAATTAGCCTTTCTCTGCTCACTATAGCGATAATAGTCTAAATGCTCTACTAGCGTTTCTGCTTCTTTACGGTGCTTGACCAGTCGCAAGTGAACAATAGTGTCTGCCGTTTGAGAAAGAAAGTCTTCATCATGGGAAATGAAAATAACGGTTTGCCTCATCTTCTGTATCTGTCTTTTTAGCCAATCAACCGTCTCAAGGTCTAGGTCATTTGAAGGTTCATCTAAAAATAGAATCTCAAAGGGTTTGGCTAACTCATGGATGAGCTGAATTTTCAAAGCTTCGCCCCCTGATAGACTGCCAATCTCTTGGTTGCTAGCGAATCGATTGCTATCAAAATGCAATTCCTCAGCCAAACGATAGAGGATACTGTAGTCTAAATCAAGAGAATCTAAAAAGAAGTAGTCGTGTAGAGTTTTCTTTTTCAGGTTCTCGGGGAGTTTTTGAGGAATGTAGGCTATTGATTGATAATAAGATTGAATGTCTCCCCTGATAGTGAAATCAGGCAAAGCTTCCCCCATTAAAGTTTTAAGCAAGGTTGATTTGCCATTTCCTTCTTCACCAATAATAGCAACCTTTTCCCCGTCTTGGATAGTCATGGTTAGGTCAGATACAAGATCTCGTAGATCTTTGTTTTGAGTGATGGTTAGATGATTGATTTTTATCATATTGTTGCCCTTTCTAGAATATCAATAGTGCATAACAAAAAGCTCTACTTTATCTAGTAGAGCCAATGTCTATGTCAAAAAAACTCTATTAATACTCTTCGAAAATCTCTTCAAACCACGTCAGCGTCGCCTTACCGTATAGATATATGTAACTGACT
>NZ_VMLJ01000036.1:0-52771 GCF_013276615.1 Streptococcus sp. 1621 | reverse complement strand
AGTTTGGGAATTTACCCATCGCAAAAAAACGAAAAAACAGCAACAAATCCCTTGCAATCGCAGGGGCTTTGTGTTATTCTATTATGGTGCTGTAAATTACAGCCTTAGCTTTGATGCAAGAGGTTGCGACACGCTCGGTTGCATTGCCACGCAACACCGCGTCGGTTTTCTTGTGGAGCTAGCCTATTATCTTAAATAGACGAAAAGGAGAAAAAGATGGCAAACAAAAAAATCCGTATCCGTTTGAAAGCTTACGAACACCGTACGCTTGACACAGCGGCTGCAAAAATCGTAGAATCAGCTACTCGTACAGGTGCACAAGTTGCGGGTCCAATCCCACTTCCAACTGAACGTAGCCTCTACACAATCATTCGTGCGACTCACAAATATAAAGACTCTCGCGAACAATTTGAAATGCGTACACACAAACGTTTGATCGATATCGTTAATCCAACTCAAAAAACAGTTGATGCTTTGATGAAATTGGATCTTCCAAGTGGTGTAAACGTAGAAATCAAACTTTAATCTAAAGCTTGATACCTTGAGCATAAAAAACGCTCGTTAAAAACTTTTTGAATAAAAAATATAGAAAAGGAACTATTTTCTCATGACAAAAGGAATCTTAGGGAAAAAAGTGGGAATGACTCAAATCTTCACTGAAGCTGGCGAATTGATCCCTGTAACAGTTATTGAAGCAACTCCAAACGTTGTTCTTCAAGTTAAAACTGTTGAAACAGACGGATACAACGCTATCCAAGTTGGTTTCGATGACAAACGCGAAGTATTGAGCAACAAACCTGCTAAAGGACATGTAGCGAAAGCTAACACGGCTCCTAAGCGCTTCATTCGTGAATTCAAAAACGTTGAAGGCTTGGAAGTTGGTGCTGAAATCACAGTTGAAACATTCGCAGCTGGAGACGTTGTTGACGTAACTGGTACTTCTAAAGGTAAAGGTTTCCAAGGTGTTATCAAACGCCACGGACAATCACGTGGACCAATGGCTCACGGTTCTCGTTACCACCGTCGTCCAGGTTCTATGGGACCTGTTGCACCTAACCGCGTATTCAAAGGTAAAAACCTTGCAGGACGTATGGGTGGCGACCGCGTAACAATTCAAAACCTTGAAGTTGTACAAGTTGTTCCAGAAAAGAACGTTATCCTTATCAAAGGTAACGTACCAGGTGCTAAGAAATCTCTTATCACTATCAAATCAGCAGTTAAAGCTGGTAAATAATAAAGAAAGGGGAAATCAGTCACAATGGCAAACGTAACATTATTTGACCAAACTGGTAAAGAAGCTGGCCAAGTTGTTCTTAACGATGCAGTATTTGGTATCGAACCAAATGAATCAGTTGTGTTTGATGTGATCATCAGCCAACGCGCAAGCCTTCGCCAAGGAACACACGCTGTTAAAAACCGCTCTGCAGTATCAGGTGGTGGACGCAAACCATGGCGTCAAAAAGGAACTGGACGTGCTCGTCAAGGTTCTATCCGCTCACCACAATGGCGTGGTGGTGGTGTTGTCTTCGGACCAACTCCACGTTCATACGGCTACAAACTTCCACAAAAAGTGCGTCGCCTAGCTCTTAAATCAGTTTACTCTGAAAAAGTTGCTGAAAACAAATTTGTAGCCGTTGATTCTCTTGAATTTACAGCTCCAAAAACTGCTGAATTTGCAAAAGTTCTTGCAGCATTGAGCATCGATTCTAAAGTTCTTGTTATCCTTGAAGAAGGAAATGAATTCGCAGCTCTTTCAGCTCGTAACCTTCCAAACGTGAAAGTTGCAACTGCTACAACTGCAAGTGTTCTTGACATCGCAAATAGCGACAAACTTCTTGTCACACAAGCAGCTATCTCTAAAATCGAGGAGGTTCTTGCATAATGAATTTGTATGATGTTATCAAAAAACCTGTCATCACTGAAAGCTCAATGGCTCAACTTGAAGCAGGAAAATATGTATTTGAAGTTGACACTCGTGCACACAAACTTTTGATCAAGCAAGCTGTTGAAGCTGCTTTCGAAGGTGTTAAAGTTGCCAACGTTAACACAATCAACGTAAAACCAAAAGCTAAACGTGTTGGACGTTACACTGGTTTTACTAACAAAACTAAAAAAGCTATCATCACACTTACAGCTGATTCTAAAGCAATCGAGTTGTTTGCTGCTGAAGCTGAATAATCTAAGGAGGAAATATCGTGGGAATTCGTGTTTATAAACCAACAACAAACGGTCGCCGTAATATGACTTCTTTGGATTTCGCTGAAATCACAACAAGCACTCCTGAAAAATCATTGCTTGTTGCATTGAAGAGCAAGGCTGGTCGTAACAACAACGGTCGTATCACTGTTCGTCACCAAGGTGGTGGACACAAACGCTTCTACCGTTTGGTTGACTTCAAACGTAACAAAGACAACGTTGAAGCGGTTGTTAAAACAATCGAGTACGATCCAAACCGTTCTGCAAACATCGCTCTTGTACACTACACTGACGGTGTGAAAGCATACATCATCGCTCCAAAAGGTCTTGAAGTAGGTCAACGTATCGTTTCAGGTCCAGAAGCAGATATCAAAGTCGGAAACGCTCTTCCACTTGCTAACATCCCAGTTGGTACTTTGATCCACAACATCGAATTGAAACCAGGTCGTGGTGGTGAATTGGTACGTGCTGCTGGAGCATCTGCTCAAGTATTGGGTCAAGAAGGTAAATACGTTCTTGTTCGTCTTCAATCAGGTGAAGTTCGTATGATTCTTGGAACTTGCCGTGCTACAGTTGGTGTTGTCGGAAACGAACAACATGGACTTGTAAACCTTGGTAAAGCAGGACGTAGCCGTTGGAAAGGTATCCGCCCAACAGTTCGTGGTTCTGTAATGAACCCTAACGATCACCCACACGGTGGTGGTGAAGGTAAAGCACCAGTTGGTCGTAAAGCACCATCTACTCCATGGGGCAAACCTGCTCTTGGTCTTAAAACTCGTAACAAGAAAGCGAAATCTGACAAACTTATCGTTCGTCGTCGCAACGAGAAATAATATTAAACTAGTCGCTTAAGCAACTAGTAAATCCGCCAGCTCGGTAGCGCTCCATAGGAGCGCAAGCCGCTGTGGTACAACATTTAAAGGAGAAAATATAAAAATGGGACGCAGTCTTAAAAAAGGACCTTTCGTCGATGAGCATTTGATGAAAAAAGTTGAAGCTCAAGCTAACGACGAAAAGAAAAAAGTTATTAAAACTTGGTCACGTCGTTCAACGATCTTCCCAAGTTTCATTGGTTACACTATTGCAGTTTATGACGGACGTAAACACGTACCTGTTTACATCCAAGAAGACATGGTAGGTCACAAACTTGGTGAATTTGCACCAACTCGTACTTACAAAGGTCACGCTGCAGACGACAAGAAAACACGTAGAAAATAAGGAGAACATAAATGGCAGAAATTACTTCAGCTAAAGCAATGGCTCGTACAGTACGTGTTTCACCTCGTAAATCACGTCTTGTTCTTGATAACATCCGTGGTAAAAGCGTAGCCGATGCAATCGCAATCTTGACATTCACTCCAAACAAAGCTGCTGAAATCATCTTGAAAGTTTTGAACTCAGCTGTAGCTAACGCTGAAAACAACTTTGGTTTGGATAAAGCTAACTTGGTAGTATCTGAAGCATTCGCAAACGAAGGACCAACTATGAAACGTTTCCGTCCACGTGCGAAAGGTTCAGCTTCACCAATCAACAAACGTACAGCTCACATCACTGTAGCTGTTGCAGAAAAATAAGGAGGTAAAATCGTGGGTCAAAAAGTACATCCAATTGGTATGCGTGTCGGCATCATCCGTGATTGGGATGCCAAATGGTATGCTGAAAAAGAATACGCGGATTACCTTCATGAAGATCTTGCAATCCGTAAATTCGTTCAAAAAGAACTTGCTGACGCAGCAGTTTCAACTATCGAAATCGAACGCGCAGTAAACAAAGTTAACGTTTCACTTCACACTGCTAAACCAGGTATGGTTATCGGTAAAGGTGGTGCAAACGTTGATGCACTCCGTGCAAAACTTAACAAATTGACTGGAAAACAAGTACACATCAATATCATCGAAATCAAACAACCTGATTTGGATGCTCACCTTGTAGGTGAAGGTATTGCTCGTCAATTGGAGCAACGTGTTGCTTTCCGTCGTGCACAAAAACAAGCAATCCAACGTGCAATGCGTGCTGGAGCTAAAGGAATCAAAACTCAAGTATCAGGTCGTTTGAACGGTGCAGATATCGCCCGTGCTGAAGGATACTCTGAAGGAACTGTTCCGCTTCACACACTTCGTGCAGATATCGATTACGCTTGGGAAGAAGCAGATACTACATACGGTAAACTTGGTGTTAAAGTATGGATCTACCGTGGTGAAGTTCTTCCAGCTCGCAAAAACACTAAAGGAGGTAAATAACCAATGTTAGTACCTAAACGTGTTAAACACCGTCGTGAATTCCGTGGAAAAATGCGCGGTGAAGCAAAAGGTGGAAAAGAAGTAGCATTCGGTGAATACGGTCTTCAAGCTACAACTAGCCACTGGATCACTAACCGCCAAATCGAAGCTGCTCGTATCGCCATGACTCGTTACATGAAACGTGGTGGTAAAGTTTGGATTAAAATCTTCCCACACAAATCATACACTGCTAAAGCTATCGGTGTGCGTATGGGATCTGGTAAAGGGGCACCTGAAGGTTGGGTAGCACCAGTTAAACGTGGTAAAGTGATGTTCGAAATCGCTGGTGTATCTGAAGAGATCGCTCGCGAAGCGCTTCGTCTTGCTAGCCACAAATTGCCAGTTAAATGTAAATTCGTAAAACGTGAAGCAGAATAAGGAGAAGGCATGAAACTTAATGAAGTAAAAGAATTTGTTAAAGAACTTCGTGGTCTTTCTCAAGAAGAACTCGCGAAGCGCGAAAACGAATTGAAAAAAGAATTGTTTGAACTTCGTTTCCAAGCTGCTACTGGTCAATTGGAACAAACAGCTCGCTTGAAAGAAGTTAAAAAACAAATCGCTCGTATCAAAACAGTTCAATCTGAAGCGAAATAATAGACTAGGGAAGGAGAAATTTCAATGGAACGCAATAATCGTAAAGTTCTTGTTGGACGTGTTGTATCTGACAAAATGGACAAGACAATCACAGTTGTAGTTGAAACAAAACGTAACCACCCAGTCTATGGTAAACGTATTAACTACTCTAAAAAATACAAAGCTCATGATGAAAACAATGTTGCCAAAGAAGGCGATATCGTACGTATCATGGAAACTCGTCCGCTTTCAGCTACAAAACGTTTCCGTCTTGTAGAAGTTGTTGAAGAAGCGGTCATCATCTAATCAAACCTGAAAGGAGAAAACTGAAATGATTCAAACAGAAACTCGTTTGAAAGTCGCAGACAACAGCGGTGCTCGCGAAATCTTGACTATCAAAGTTCTTGGTGGTTCAGGACGTAAATTTGCAAACATCGGTGATGTTATCGTGGCATCTGTAAAACAAGCTACTCCTGGTGGTGCGGTTAAAAAAGGTGACGTTGTTAAAGCAGTTATCGTTCGTACTAAATCAGGTGCTCGTCGTGCTGATGGTTCATACATCAAATTTGACGAAAACGCAGCAGTTATCATCCGTGAAGACAAAACTCCTCGCGGAACACGTATCTTTGGCCCAGTTGCACGTGAATTGCGTGAAGGTGGCTTCATGAAGATCGTGTCACTTGCTCCAGAAGTACTTTAATTTTTAGAAACAAACTAGTCCCCTGGATTTACCTCCAGGGTGCCCTTATGGGCGTAAGAAAAATCAAGGAGAAACCTAATGTTTGTAAAAAAAGGCGACAAAGTTCGCGTAATCGCTGGTAAAGATAAGGGAACAGAAGCTGTTGTCCTTACTGCCCTTCCAAAAGTAAACAAAGTTATCGTTGAAGGTGTTAACATCGTTAAGAAACACCAACGTCCAACTAACGAACTTCCTCAAGGTGGTATCATCGAGAAAGAAGCAGCTATCCACGTATCAAACGTTCAAGTATTGGACAAAAATGGTGTAGCTGGTCGTGTTGGTTACAAATTTGTAGACGGTAAAAAAGTTCGCTACAACAAAAAATCAGGCGAAGTGCTTGATTAATCACGAAGGAAAGGAGAAGTATAATGGCAAATCGTTTAAAAGAAAAATATCTTAATGAAGTAGTTCCTGCTTTGACAGAACAATTCAACTACTCATCAGTGATGGCTGTGCCTAAAGTAGATAAGATCGTTTTGAACATGGGTGTTGGTGAAGCTGTATCAAACGCTAAAAGCCTTGAAAAAGCTGCTGAAGAATTGGCACTTATCTCAGGTCAAAAACCACTTATCACTAAAGCTAAAAAATCAATCGCCGGCTTCCGTCTTCGTGAAGGTGTTGCGATCGGTGCAAAAGTTACCCTACGTGGTGAACGTATGTACGAATTCTTGGATAAATTGGTTTCAGTTTCACTTCCACGTGTACGTGACTTCCACGGTGTTCCAACAAAATCATTTGACGGACGCGGAAACTACACACTTGGTGTGAAAGAACAATTGATCTTCCCAGAAATCAACTTCGATGACGTTGACAAAACTCGTGGTCTTGACATCGTTATCGTAACAACTGCTAACACTGACGAAGAGTCACGTGCATTGCTTACAGGCCTTGGAATGCCTTTTGCAAAATAATATAGGAGGTAAATCTAATGGCTAAAAAATCAATGATTGCTAAGAACAAACGTCCAGCGAAGTTCTCTACTCAAGCTTATACTCGTTGTGAAAAATGTGGTCGTCCACATTCAGTTTACCGCAAATTTAAACTTTGCCGTGTTTGCTTCCGTGAATTAGCTTACAAAGGACAAATCCCTGGTGTAACAAAAGCATCTTGGTAATTCTAACTTTCAATCCCGTCGTGATTCGTCGTTATCTGCTTTTGCCTAACTCAAGTTATGCCTGCAAGCAGATGCCTAGACTCACTTAGGAATTGAAACCTAGAAACATATTCTGAGCCTAGCTCAATCATTAACTAGCAAGTGCAACTTGCAAACTACTAGTAAGAGGAGAAAAACAAAATGGTTATGACTGACCCAATCGCAGACTTCCTAACTCGTATTCGTAACGCTAACCAAGCTAAACACGAAGTACTTGAAGTACCTGCATCAAACATCAAAAAAGGGATTGCTGAAATCCTTAAACGCGAAGGTTTTGTAAAAAACGTTGAAATCATCGAAGATGACAAACAAGGCATCATCCGTGTATTCCTTAAATACGGACCAAACGGTGAGAAAGTTATCACTAACTTGAAACGTGTTTCTAAACCAGGACTTCGTGTCTACAAAAAACGTGAAGACCTTCCAAAAGTTCTTAATGGACTTGGAATTGCTATCCTTTCAACTTCTGAAGGTTTGCTTACTGATAAAGAAGCACGCCAAAAGAATGTTGGTGGTGAGGTTATCGCTTACGTTTGGTAATATTTAGCTCCCAATTTCTTTGTGACTCTTCGTTATCGTCTCTTGTCTAACCCAAAGTTATGCCTGCGAGACGATGCCTAGATTCACTTTGAAATTGAAACCTAAATGTTCCTTTAAATCGAGAAATCGATTTAACCCCGTGAAAACTGGCCGTTCTGGCCTGACAATCTAACAGGAGAAAATAAACATGTCACGTATTGGTAATAAAGTTATCGTGTTGCCTGCTGGTGTTGAAATCACTAACAATGACAACGTTGTAACTGTAAAAGGACCTAAAGGAGAACTTACTCGTGAGTTCTCAAAAGATATTGAAATCCGTGTGGAAGGTACTGAAGTAACTCTTCACCGTCCAAACGATTCAAAAGAAATGAAAACTATCCACGGAACTACTCGTGCCCTTTTGAACAACATGGTTGTTGGTGTATCAGAAGGATTCAAGAAAGAACTTGAAATGCGCGGGGTTGGTTACCGTGCACAACTTCAAGGATCTAAACTTGTTTTGGCTGTTGGTAAATCTCATCCAGACGAAGTTGAAGCTCCAGAAGGAATTACTTTTGAACTTCCAAACCCAACAACAATCGTTGTTAGCGGAATTTCAAAAGAAGTAGTTGGTCAAACAGCTGCTTACGTACGTAGCCTTCGTTCACCAGAACCATATAAAGGTAAAGGTATCCGTTACGTTGGTGAATTCGTTCGCCGTAAAGAAGGTAAAACAGGTAAATAATGTTGAGTGGTTGATTTTCAACCACCAACCTATTTTCCAACTTTGTGCATAGCACACGATTTAAAACTAAAGAGGTGAAAACTGTGATTTCAAAACCAGATAAAAACAAACTCCGCCAAAAACGCCACCGTCGCGTTCGCGGAAAACTCTCTGGAACTGCTGATCGCCCACGTTTGAACGTATTCCGTTCTAATACAGGCATCTACGCTCAAGTGATTGATGACGTAGCGGGTGTAACGCTCGCAAGTGCTTCAACTCTTGACAAAGAAGTTTCAAAAGGAACTAAAACTGAACAAGCCGTTGCTGTCGGTAAACTCGTTGCAGAACGTGCAAACGCTAAAGGTATTTCAGAAGTGGTGTTCGACCGCGGTGGATATCTATATCACGGACGTGTGAAAGCTTTGGCTGATGCAGCTCGTGAAAACGGATTGAAATTCTAATAGGAGGACACTAGAAAATGGCATTTAAAGACAATGCAGTTGAATTAGAAGAACGCGTAGTTGCTGTCAACCGTGTTACAAAAGTTGTTAAAGGTGGACGTCGTCTTCGTTTCGCAGCTCTTGTTGTTGTTGGTGACCACAACGGTCGCGTAGGATTTGGTACTGGTAAAGCTCAAGAAGTTCCAGAAGCAATCCGTAAAGCAGTAGATGATGCTAAGAAAAACTTGATCGAAGTTCCTATGGTTGGAACAACAATCCCACACGAAGTTCTTTCAGAATTCGGTGGAGCTAAAGTATTGTTGAAACCTGCTGTAGAAGGTTCTGGAGTTGCCGCTGGTGGTGCAGTTCGTGCCGTTGTGGAATTGGCAGGTGTGGCAGATATTACATCTAAATCACTTGGTTCTAACACTCCAATCAACATTGTTCGTGCAACTGTTGAAGGTTTGAAACAATTGAAACGCGCTGAAGAAGTTGCTGCCCTTCGTGGTATTTCAGTTTCTGATTTGGCATAAGAAAGGGGATAAAATGGCTCAAATTAAAATTACTTTGACTAAGTCTCCAATCGGACGCATTCCATCACAACGTAAAACTGTTGTAGCACTTGGACTTGGCAAATTGAACAGCTCTGTTATTAAAGAAGACAACGCTGCTATCCGTGGTATGATCACAGCAGTATCTCACTTGGTAACAGTTGAAGAAGTAAACTAATGAATTTTTAGGGGATGTGCACTATACCATCCCCTAAAACTAGATATAGTCATCTATGATGACGTCGTATAGGCGAGTTGATGGGGGAGACAACCTTTTCTCCCTTATCGGCGCTAGCATTTTACAAAAGAGGAGAAAATAAAAATGAAACTTCATGAATTGAAACCTGCAGAAGGTTCTCGTAAAGTACGTAACCGCGTTGGTCGTGGTACTTCATCAGGTAACGGTAAAACATCTGGTCGTGGTCAAAAAGGTCAAAAAGCTCGTAGCGGTGGCGGAGTTCGCCTTGGTTTTGAAGGTGGACAAACTCCATTGTTCCGTCGTCTTCCAAAACGTGGATTCACTAACATCAACGCTAAAGAATACGCAATTGTGAACCTTGACCAATTGAACGTCTTTGAAGATGGTGCTGAGGTTACTCCAGTTGTTCTTATCGAATCAGGAATTGTTAAAGCTGAAAAATCAGGTATTAAAATTCTTGGTAACGGTGAGTTGACTAAGAAATTGACTGTGAAAGCAGCTAAATTCTCTAAATCAGCTGAAGAAGCTATCACTGCTAAAGGTGGTTCAGTAGAAGTCATCTAAGAGAGGTGACCTATGTTTTTTAAATTATTAAGAGAAGCTCTTAAAGTCAAGCAAGTTCGATCAAAAATTTTATTTACAATTTTTATCGTTTTGGTCTTTCGTATCGGGACTAGCATTACAGTTCCTGGTGTGAATGCCAATAGCTTGAATGCTTTAAGTGGATTATCCTTCTTAAACATGTTGAGCTTGGTGTCGGGGAATGCCCTAAAAAACTTTTCGATTTTTGCCCTAGGAGTGAGTCCCTATATCACTGCTTCTATCGTTGTCCAACTCTTGCAAATGGATATTTTACCCAAGTTTGTAGAGTGGGGAAAACAAGGGGAAGTAGGCCGAAGAAAATTGAATCAAGCTACTCGTTATATTGCTCTAGTTCTCGCTTTTGTGCAATCTATCGGGATTACAGCTGGTTTTAATACCTTGGCTGGAGCTCAATTGATTAAAACTGCTTTAACTCCACAAGTTTTTCTGACGATTGGTATCATCTTAACAGCTGGTAGTATGATTGTCACTTGGTTGGGTGAGCAAATTACAGATAAGGGATACGGAAACGGTGTTTCCATGATTATCTTTGCCGGGATTGTTGCCTCAATTCCAGAGATGATTCAGGGCATCTATGTGGACTACTTTGTGAACGTGCCAAGTAGCCGTATCACTTCATCTATCATTTTCGTAATCATTTTGATTATTACTGTATTGTTGATTATTTACTTTACAACTTATGTTCAACAAGCAGAATACAAAATTCCAATCCAATATACTAAGGTTGCACAAGGTGCTCCATCTAGCTCTTATCTTCCTTTGAAGGTAAACCCTGCTGGAGTTATCCCTGTTATCTTTGCCAGTTCGATTACTGCAGCGCCTGCGGCGATTCTTCAATTTTTGAGCGCTACAGGTCATGATTGGGCTTGGGTAAGGGTAGCACAAGAGATGTTGGCAACCACTTCACCAACTGGTATTGCCATGTATGCTTTATTGATTATTCTCTTTACATTCTTCTATACGTTTGTACAGATTAATCCTGAAAAAGCGGCAGAGAACCTACAAAAGAGCGGTGCCTATATCCATGGAGTTCGTCCTGGTAAAGGTACAGAGGAATATATGTCTAAACTTCTTCGTCGTCTTGCAACGGTTGGTTCCCTCTTCCTTGGTGTGATTTCCATTTTGCCGATTGCAGCTAAAGATGTATTTGGTCTTTCTGATGTTGTTGCCTTTGGGGGAACAAGTCTTTTGATCATTATCTCTACAGGTATTGAAGGAATCAAGCAATTGGAAGGTTACCTATTGAAACGTAAGTATGTTGGTTTCATGGATAGAACAGAATAAAAGTATTTACTGATACTCTTCGAAAATCAAATTCAAACCACGTCAGCTTTATCTGCAACCTCAAAGCAGTGCTTTGAGCAACCTGCGGCTAGCTTCCTAGTTTGCTCTTTGATTTTCATTGAGTATGAAGCAGTAAATGCTGAGGGAGTGGAGGTTTAAACTCTGACATTTGTGAGAGTTTGGTCTCCCCTCTTCTATTTTGTTTTTAAATAGGGGTGAAAAGACTTTTTGCTTCTATTTAAAAATAAAATAAGGAGATCAAATCATGAATCTTTTGATTATGGGCTTACCTGGTGCAGGTAAGGGAACTCAAGCAGCAAAAATCGTAGAACAATTCCATGTTGCACATATCTCAACAGGTGATATGTTCCGCGCTGCAATGGCAAATCAAACTGAAATGGGTGTTCTTGCTAAGTCATATATTGACAAGGGTGAATTGGTTCCTGATGAAGTTACAAATGGAATCGTAAAAGAACGTCTTTCACAAGATGATATTAAAGAAACAGGATTCTTGTTGGATGGTTACCCACGAACAATCGAACAAGCTCATGCCTTGGACAAAACATTGGCTGAACTTGGCATCGAACTAGAAGGTGTTATCAACATCGAAGTGAATCCAGACAGCCTCTTGGAACGTTTGAGTGGCCGTATCATCCACCGCGTAACTGGAGAAACTTTCCACAAGGTCTTTAACCCACCAGTTGACTATAAAGAAGAAGATTACTACCAACGTGAAGATGATAAACCCGAGACAGTCAAACGTCGTTTGGATGTGAATATTGCTCAAGGGGAACCAATCATTGCTCACTACCGTGCCAAAGGTTTGGTTCATGACATCAAAGGTAATCAAGATATCAATGATGTCTTCTTAGATATCGAAAAAGTATTGACAAATTTGAAATAAAGCGTTTTTCACACTTGCAAAAATCCGCTACAAATGTTATACTGAGATAGTCTGACTTATAATTGTTGTCTCTGTGTCTAGAGGCATCGAATCGAAATTTATGGAGGTGCTTTTGCGTGGCAAAAGACGATGTGATTGAAGTTGAAGGCAAAGTAGTTGATACAATGCCGAATGCAATGTTTACGGTTGAACTTGAAAATGGACATCAGATTTTAGCAACAGTTTCTGGTAAAATTCGTAAAAACTATATTCGTATTTTAGCGGGAGATCGTGTTACTGTCGAAATGAGTCCATATGACTTGACACGTGGACGTATCACTTACCGCTTTAAATAATCGAAAAACTTGGAGGGATAAGAAATGAAAGTAAGACCATCGGTCAAACCAATTTGCGAATACTGTAAAGTTATTCGTCGTAATGGTCGTGTTATGGTAATTTGCCCAGCAAATCCAAAACACAAACAACGTCAAGGATAAGATAGAAAGGAGAAAACATGGCTCGTATTGCTGGAGTTGACATTCCAAATGACAAACGCGTAGTAATCTCATTGACTTATGTTTATGGTATCGGACTTGCAACATCTAAGAAAATTTTGGCTGCTGCTGGAATCTCAGAAGATGTTCGTGTACGTGATCTTACATCAGATCAAGAAGATGCTATCCGTCGTGAAGTGGATGCAATCAAAGTTGAAGGTGACCTTCGTCGTGAAGTAAACTTGAACATCAAACGTTTGATGGAAATCGGTTCATACCGTGGTATCCGTCACCGTCGTGGACTTCCTGTCCGTGGACAAAACACTAAAAACAACGCTCGCACTCGTAAAGGTAAAGCTGTTGCGATTGCTGGTAAGAAAAAATAATATAGGAGGTAAAAGTCTTGGCTAAACCAACACGTAAACGTCGTGTGAAAAAGAATATCGAATCTGGTATTGCTCATATTCACGCTACATTTAATAACACTATTGTTATGATTACTGATGTGCATGGTAATGCAATTGCTTGGTCATCAGCTGGTGCTCTTGGTTTCAAAGGTTCTCGTAAATCTACACCATTCGCTGCTCAAATGGCTTCTGAAGCTGCTGCTAAATCTGCACAAGAACACGGTCTTAAATCAGTTGAAGTTACTGTAAAAGGTCCAGGTTCTGGTCGTGAGTCAGCTATTCGTGCGCTTGCTGCCGCTGGTCTTGAAGTAACAGCAATTCGTGATGTGACTCCAGTGCCACACAATGGTGCTCGTCCTCCAAAACGTCGCCGTGTATAATCATCGCATTACACTGCTTTTCGTTTAAGAGGGAGTAACTAAATGATCGAGTTTGAAAAACCAAATATAACAAAAATTGATGAAAATAAAGATTATGGCAAGTTTGTAATCGAACCACTTGAACGTGGCTACGGTACAACTCTTGGTAACTCTCTTCGTCGTGTACTTCTAGCTTCTCTACCAGGAGTAGCTGTGACATCTATCAACATTGATGGTGTGTTACATGAGTTTGACACAGTTCCAGGTGTTCGTGAAGACGTGATGCAAATCATTCTGAACATTAAAGGAATTGCAGTGAAATCGTACGTTGAAGACGAAAAAATCATCGAACTAGATGTTGAAGGTCCTGCTGAAGTAACAGCTGGTGACATTTTGACAGATAGCGATATTGAAATTGTAAATCCAGATCATTATCTCTTTACAATCGGTGAAGGTTCTTCGCTAAAAGCGACTATGACTGTTAACAGTGGTCGTGGATATGTGCCTGCTGATGAAAATAAAAAGGATAATGCACCAGTTGGAACACTTGCTGTAGATTCTATTTATACACCAGTTACAAAAGTCAACTATCAAGTGGAGCCTGCTCGTGTAGGTAGCAATGATGGATTTGACAAATTAACCCTTGAAATCTTGACAAATGGAACAATTATTCCAGAAGATGCTTTAGGGCTTTCAGCACGTATTTTGACAGAACATCTTGATTTGTTTACAAATCTTACTGAGATTGCTAAGTCAACTGAAGTGATGAAAGAAGCTGATACTGAATCTGACGATCGTATTTTGGATCGTACGATTGAGGAACTGGACTTGTCTGTGCGTTCATACAACTGTTTGAAACGTGCCGGTATCAATACTGTGCATGATTTGACAGAAAAATCTGAAGCAGAGATGATGAAAGTACGAAATCTTGGACGCAAGAGTTTGGAAGAAGTGAAACTCAAACTCATTGATTTGGGTCTTGGATTAAAAGATAAATAAAGGAGGAATACATGGCTTACCGTAAACTAGGACGCACTAGCTCACAACGTAAAGCAATGCTTCGCGATTTGACAACTGACCTTTTGATCAACGAATCAATCGTGACAACTGAAGCTCGTGCTAAAGAAATCCGTAAAACTGTTGAAAAAATGATTACTCTAGGTAAACGTGGTGATTTGCATGCACGTCGTCAAGCAGCTGCTTTCGTACGTAATGAAATCGCATCTGAAAACTATGATGAAGCAACTGACAAGTACACTTCTACTACAGCACTTCAAAAATTGTTCTCAGAAATCGCACCTCGTTATGCTGAACGTAACGGTGGATACACTCGTATCCTTAAAACTGAACCACGTCGTGGTGATGCAGCGCCAATGGCGATCATCGAATTAGTATAAAATCATCAATTTTGTTGAGTGTTATGATGATGGAGTCTTGTGCTCTTAGTCTAGCTCTGGTCTACCGCTAGGATTTCGGTCCTAGCGGGAACACTCATCATAAGTTGGGATAGTAGACGCTTGTTTACGAAATTGTTTTTTTCTTAAGAACAACTTCGTAAGCAGGCGTTTTTGAGTATTTTAGTTGGAATTATGCTATACTATTTGAAAAGAATCCTGTTTAATGTTCAGGTTTCCTATTAAAAGAAGAATTGGAGTTTGCTTATGAAAGCGATTATAACTGTTGTTGGTAAAGATAAATCTGGAATTGTTGCAGGTGTTTCTTTTAAAATTGCAGAATTGGGTTTGAATATTGATGATATCTCTCAAACTGTTTTGGATGAATATTTCACGATGATGGCTGTCGTCTCTAGCAATGAAAAGCAAGATTTCACCTATCTTCGTAATGAGTTTGAAACCTTTGGTCAAACTTTGAATGTGAAGATTAATATTCAGAGTGCAGCGATTTTCGAAGCTATGTATAATATCTAGGAGGTTATCATGGATATTAGACAAGTTACTGAAACCATCTCCATGATTGAGGAGCAAAATTTCGATATTAGAACCATTACCATGGGGATTTCCCTTTTGGACTGTATCGATCCAGATATTAATCGTGCTGCGGAGAAAATTTATCAAAAGATTACGACCAAGGCGGCTAATTTAGTGGCTGTTGGCGATGAAATTGCAGCTGAGTTGGGAATTCCTATCGTTAATAAGCGTGTATCGGTGACTCCTATTTCTCTGATTGGAGCAGCGACAGATGCCGCAGACTATGTAGTTTTGGCAAAAGCGCTTGATAAGGCTGCGAAAGAAATCGGTGTGGATTTTATTGGTGGTTTCTCTGCCTTGGTACAAAAGGGTTATCAAAAGGGAGATAAGATTCTTATCAATTCTATTCCTCGCGCTTTGGCTGAAACGGACAAGGTATGCTCGTCAGTCAATATCGGTTCAACCAAGTCTGGTATTAATATGACGGCTGTGGCAGATATGGGACGAGTTATCAAGGAAACGGCAAATCTGTCTGATATGGGGGCAGCTAAATTGGTTGTATTTGCTAATGCTGTTGAGGACAATCCATTCATGGCGGGTGCCTTTCATGGTATTGGAGAAGCAGATGTTATCATCAATGTCGGAGTTTCTGGTCCTGGTGTGGTGAAACGTGCCTTGGAAAAAGTTCGTGGACAGAGCTTTGATGTAGTAGCCGAAACAGTTAAGAAGACTGCCTTCAAGATCACTCGTATCGGTCAATTGGTTGGTCAGATGGCTAGTGAGAGACTGGGTGTGGAGTTTGGTATTGTGGACTTGAGTTTGGCGCCAACTCCTGCGGTTGGAGATTCTGTAGCACGTGTCCTTGAGGAAATGGGGCTAGAAACAATTGGAACACACGGGACGACGGCTGCCTTGGCACTCTTGAACGACCAAGTTAAGAAGGGTGGAGTTATGGCCTGCAACCAAGTCGGTGGTTTGTCTGGTGCCTTTATTCCTGTTTCCGAGGATGAGGGGATGATTGCTGCAGTGCAAAATGGCTCTCTTAATTTGGAAAAACTGGAGGCCATGACGGCTATCTGTTCTGTTGGTTTGGATATGATTGCCATTCCAGAAGATACGCCTGCTGAAACCATTGCGGCTATGATTGCAGATGAAGCTGCAATTGGTGTCATTAACATGAAAACAACAGCTGTTCGTATCATTCCAAAAGGAAAAGAAGGCGATATGATTGAGTTTGGAGGCCTATTAGGAACTGCACCTGTTATGAAAGTCAATGGGGCTTCGTCTGTTGATTTCATCTCTCGTGGAGGACAAATTCCAGCACCAATTCATAGTTTTAAAAATTAAGAAAATAGGAGAAATTTTAAGTTCTATTTAAGGTTGGATGTGTATACTATAATCATTAAATAAAGACCTCCTAATATTATTTGAAACAGATAACACTGATTTAGTTTGAATTTGATTTTCATCTAATATCTTTATTTAATGAACTCCTAAACTTTTTCATAATAATCTCCTGCAAAAGTCGCCTGTATGGGTGGCTTTTGTTTTATCATCCATGATATAATAGAAGCAAACGGAGGACGGAAAATGGTAAAAGTACGATTGTATTTGGTACGTCATGGCAAGACTATGTTTAACACGCTTGGTCGCGCGCAAGGTTGGAGCGATACTCCCTTAACAGCTGAAGGTGAGCGAGGAATTCAAGAATTAGGAATCGGTTTGCGAGAATCTGGCCTGCAGTTTGAGCGCGCTTATTCGAGTGATTCAGGGCGCACCATTCAGACAATGGGAATTATCCTTGATGAACTTGGCTTGCAGGGAAAAATACCTTATCGCATGGACAAGCGCATCAGAGAATGGTGTTTCGGTAGTTTTGATGGAGCCTACGATGGTGATCTTTTCATGGGCATTATTCCTCGTATTTTTAATGTGGACCATGTTCACCAATTGTCTTATGCTGAACTGGCTGAGGGTTTGGTAGAGGTCGATACAGCTGCTTGGGCTGAAGGATGGGAAAAACTCAGTGGCCGAATCAAGGAAGGTTTTGAAGCGATTGTCAAAGAAATGGAAGAGCAAGGTGGTGGAAATGCCCTTGTCGTCAGCCACGGAATGACCATTGGAACCATTGTTTATCTGATTAATGGCATGCATCCGCATGGTCTCGATAATGGTAGCGTGACGATTCTTGAATATGAGGACGGTCAGTTTAGCGTTGAGGTTGTCGGAGACCGTAGTTACCGAGAATTAGGGCGTGAGAAGATGGAGGAAGCCTCTATTTAATACTCTTCGAAAATCTCTTCAAACTGCGTCAACGTCGTCTTGCCGTATGTATGCTTACTGACTTCGTCAGTTTCATCTACAACCTCAAAACCATGTTTGCTTTGAGCAACCTGCGGCTAATTTCCTAGTTTGCTCTTTGATTTTCATTGAGTATAATCAGTCTAGACTTGCTTGTCATGAACTAAAAATTTAATAAGAATATCAAGATAAGAAAAAACAGCCGAGGGGCTGTTTTTGATGGGAAAAACTAAAGTGTAATGCTATTGCTTTTAGAGATTTTCATAAACAAGAGCAAGGAACCTACTGTTAGAACAGTCAAGATAGTTGACAAGGCTGCGGCTACACCGTAATTTCCTCTGAGAACTTCTGTATAAATGGCTACAGTCATTGTTCTTGTTTTGACATTGTAGAGGAGGATAGAAGTAGAGAGTTCTGAAATCATTGTGACCCAAGATAAGATGGCTCCAGAAATAATACCAGATAGCATCATTGGAGTTGTAATCTTGGCAAAGGTATTGAGACGGCTACTTCCTAAGCTTTCAGCGGCTTCTTCAATACTTGGTGCTATTTGTTGCAAGCTAGCAACAGATGAGCGAATAGTATAAGGCAATCTTCTGACAGATAGGGACATAATCAGGATGAAAGCTGTCCCAGTAATCATAAGAAATCCACTTCCAAATAGACCGGTATTGAAGGAAGAAATGAAGGCAATCCCTAGAACGGTTCCTGGTACAATATAAGGTACCATACTGAGGCTGTCAATTAAGTTTGTGAACAAATTCCGTTTTCTAACGGCTAGGTAGGAGATAAATGTTGCAAATAGAACAACTAGAACTAAGGCAATCAAAGGGATACGAATGGTATTGAAAATAGCAGATCCCATACGATTGAAAGCTACCTTGTAACTGTTTAGAGAATAGCCTTTGACAAATACCATACCAGATGTTTTTAGGAAAGAAGTATAAATCAAGTAGACTTGAGGTAGAACAGAGAACAAGATAATTCCGTAGACTGTTGCATAAATGACAGCCATTTTTCCTTTTGTAGTTTTTTTAGGTTCAATTGGATGGAGCGAATTCATGCTGAAACTGTAGCGATTTGAAATGTATTTTTGGATAAGGAAAATTGCCAAGGCAATGATAATCGCCATAATTGCTAAAGCAGATGCAAAAGCAGAATTTCCTCCAACCTCGCTAATAAATTGGGTATAAATTAGAACGGGGAAAGTCCGATATCCTTCACCAATTAACATAGGTGTTCCAAAGTCTGAGAATGCTCTCATAAATACAAGTAAGGCAGCAGCTAGTAAGGTTGGAACTAGGAGAGGTAAAACAACCGTTACGATACGCTTAAATCCGAAGGACCCCATACTTTCAGCTGCTTCAAGTAGAGAATTGTCAATACTCTTCATTGTCCCAGCAACGTATAGAAATACGAGCGGGAATAGTTGAAGTGTAAATACAAGTACAATTCCTTTGAATCCATAAATATCGATAGCTGGAAGATGAAGGGCATTTGTCAAGAATTTAGTGATGACCCCATTTCGTCCCAGCAATAGAATCCAGGAGTAGGCTCCCACAAAAGGAGCTGACATGGAAGCAATGATAATTAATATTTGTAGAAATTTCTTCCCCTTGAAGTCATACATAGAGAAGAGATAAGCTAATAAGGTTCCTACCACTAAGGAAGTGACAGTAGCGGTAATGGAAACCTTGAAACTGTTGACAAGTGTCTCAGAGTAGTAGGCTTTACTAAAGAAAGTGACAAAATTAGCTAGTGAAAATTGTCCCTCATGTATGAGTGCTTGCTTGAGCACGGTAACGATAGGATAAACCAGAAAGACAAGATAGGTAAGAAAGATGAAGAAAGAGGAGGCTGTCCAAATATTTAGTTTTTTACGTTCCATGGTTGACTCCTTTTATCAGGTTTTGCGAACCATCTGCAGAAAAGACGTTTAATTTTTGGGTATTGATTCGTAGACGAATACGATCGCCTTTTTGTAGATCTTCTTCAAAAGTTGATTCTTCGCTAACTTGAATTTTTGAGGCAAATCCTGTTTCGATGAAGTATTCAGTATTCAGTCCAAGATAGACGCTATCGCTAATAGTTCCTTCAATATCTCCAGATTCATCTTTGATAAACTCTTCAGGACGGATGCTTACATGAATAGCTTGTGCTTCAGCCTGATCAAGGGCTGGCATTCGAAGGGCATAGCCATCTGAAAAGACGATATAAGCGCCGTCGCTCCGTTTTTCAAGAGTGGCAGGGATAATATTTGTGCGTCCGATAAAGGTTGCTACAAACTCATTAGCTGGTTTATGATAGAGTTCTTTTGGCCGACCGATTTGTTGAATCACCCCATCTTTCATAACAGCAATTTGGTCTGAAATAGCCATAGCTTCTTCTTGGTCGTGGGTCACATAAACAGTTGTAATTCCCACTTCGTGTTGGATTTCTCGAATGGCTTGACGCATATCCAAGCGAAGTTTGGCATCTAGGTTACTGAGCGGCTCGTCCATGAGGAGAACACTTGGATTAACCGCTAAGGCACGTGCCAAGGCGACACGTTGTTGTTGTCCACCACTGAGTTTATCAGGTTTTCGATCCGCATATTGAGCAATTTGCATGAGTTCAAGATATTTATTGGTCTGTTGTACCAATTCTTCTTTAGGGACTTTCTTTTGCTTAAGACCAAAAGCAACATTGTCTCGGACAGTCAAATGTGGGAAAATAGCGTAGTTTTGGAAAACCATGCCGATATTGCGTTTGCTGGGTTCCATATTATTGATTTTTGTATCATCGAAGTAAAATTCTCCGCCTTCGATACTGTTGAAACCTGCAATCATACGAAGAAGAGTCGTTTTCCCACAACCTGAAGGTCCAAGAAGGGTAAAGAGACTTCCTTTTGGAATTGTAATGTTCAAATTCTCAATAACAGGGACATCGTGATAGATTTTTTTTGCGTTAATAATTTTGATCTCACTCATAGTGAACCTCTTTTACTGTTTAGATTGGATATCTGTAAAGACTTCGTTGTATTTCTTAACGATATCTGATTTATTCTTGATGACATAATCATAATCTTCAGTGAGTGTTTTGATTTTGTCAATTGGTTTCATATTTTCGCTTGTTTTAGCATTTTTACGAACAGGACGGTTAGTAGTGGTTGTACCAAGTGTATCTTGTACTTCTTGAGAGATAATGAAATCGATAAATTTCTTGGCATTTTCCATATTTTTCGCTTTTTTAACGATAGCAGCACTAGCAGGTAGGAAGACGGTTCCTTCTTTTGGATAGACTACCTTGATATTAGCCCCGTCATTTAAGAGTTTAACTGCTGGATCTTCATAAGAGAGACCAACAGCCATTTCTCCGTCAGCGACTGCTTTATAGACACCAGATGAGCTTGAACCGATTTTACCATCAATAAGTGTGAAGAGATCTTTTACATAAGACCAAGCTTTATCGTCTTTGTAACCACCTTGAGCTTGTAGCATATTTGTTAATTGAGCAAAGGCGCTAGAAGAGTTTGCTGGGTCAGCAGTTGCGATTTTTCCTTTTAGTTCAGGTTTGAGAAGGTCGCTATATCCTTCGATGTTCATGCCTTTCGTTAAATCAGGATTGACGATTAAAACACTACCATCTAGTGTATAAGGTGTAGAGTAGCCAGTTGTGTTTTGATATTCTTTGATAACATTATCATTTTCTTTTGAAGTATAGTTTTCAAAGAGTTCTCCGTGGGTAGCATATTGTGTATAAGAACCACCAAAGATGACATCAGCTACAGGAGCTTCTTTTTCTGACTCTAGTTTTTTGAAAAGTTCTCCAGTACCAGCTTGAATCAGTTCTACTTTGATACCATATTTTTCTTCAAAGGCAGGAATAGTTGCTCCGATTAAGCCCTCTGAGTTTGGTGAATAAACGACTAGCGAACCGCCGTCTCCTTTATCAGATGAACCGCCATCGGCAGATTCATTAGAAGAACAAGCAGCAAGACCAAAAAGAGCTAGTCCGCAAGCAGCATAATACATCCATTTCTTTTTCATGATGGATACCTCCGTTGTGTTATTTAAGTTTATTTTAAAACAATGTAAGCGTTTTTAAAACCGATAATTCTATTCTATTAGAGTAAAATTCTCTACAAAAACGGAAGTAATCTTTTTGATTTTATAGTAGGGTTTGACAGTTAATCATTGGACAGTCAAATGTTATTTTTTAGATTGGATATCTGTAAAAATATCATTGTACTTTTTAAGAATAGTAGATTTATTTTTAATGACATAATCGGAATCTTCAGTGGCAATATTGATTTCTGTCATAGCTTTCATATTTTTATTGGTTTTAGCATTTTTACGAATAGGTCTGATTGTAGTTTCAGTTCCTAGCTTATCTTGGATTTCTTGAGAAAGGAGGAAATCGATAAATTTCTTAGCATTGTCCATGTGTTTGGCGTTTTTGACGATAGCTGCGTTACCAGGTAAAAAGACGGTTCCTTCTTTTGGATAAATGACTTTTACATCAACTCCGTCGTTTAAGAGTTTTAAGGCAGGGTCTTCATAGGTGAGCCCTACAGCCATTTCTCCATCTGCGACGGCTTTGTAAACATTTGAAGAGCTAGATGCAATCTTTCCATCTACTAGGGTAAATAGATTTTTCACATAGTTCCAAGCCTGTTCATTTTCGTATCCACCTTGATCGACAAGCATGTTTGTCAATTGAGCAAAGGCGCTAGATGCGTTACTTGGATCAGCAGTAGCGATTTTTCCTTTTAATTTAGGATTGAGTAGATCATTGTAGCCTTCAATTTTTATATCTTTTGTAAGGGATGAATTGGCAATGATAACACTGACATCAAGTGTATAAGGTGTGTAGAATCCTGTTTTATTTTGATATTCAGGGATTATCTGATCGTTTTCTTGGGAAATATAAGGTTCAAAAAGTTTTTCGTTAGAAGAGAAGAGGGCGTAGGAGCCTCCGAAAATGACATCAGCTACAGGGGATTCTTTTTCGGCCTCAGCTTTTTTGAACAATTCACCAGTGCTGGCTTGTACTAAGTCAACCTTAATACCATATTTTTCTTCGAAGGCTGGGACTGTTTCTTCGATAAGGTCTTCAGGGTTAGGCGAGTAGACAACCAAAGTGTTATCTGAATCTTTTTCAGAGCTAGTTTCCGCTTCTATAGGTGAAGAACATCCTGATAAAGAAAGGAATATCCAGCCACAAGAGAGAAAGAATAGTATTTTTTTCATAAGTATCTCCTTTTTTACGAACATTTTCTCTACCTAGATTGTTAATGTATTTAAATTGTAGAGTTCTACAGGATATAATAAAAACCTTAAAGAAATCTAAAACGAAAAATAGGAAACGGGTTCCTAGAGCAAGGATTGGTGGATTTTAGCTGAGATTTTGATGGTAATACTCTTCAAAACACGTCGCTTTATCTGCAATCTCAAAGCTATGATTTGAGTAGTTAGCACTTTGATTTTCATTGGGTAAAAGTATAAAATAAAAGGATTGCCTGATTTGAGCAATCCTTTTACATCAATGATTTTTATCCATGAGTTTTAATTCTTTTGGAGAAATATGGAGATATTTTTTAAAAACTTTGGCAAAATATTTATAGTCTGAAAATCCAACTTGTTCAGAGATATCGCTTAAGGGAGAATTAGGGGACTCAGCCATTTTATCTATAGCTTGCTTGAGGCGGTAGCGTAAGATATATTCATTTAGAGTCGTGGGGAAGTCTTCTTTGATAACCTTATATAGATAGCTTTCGCTATAGCTTAAAGCTTCAGCAATAGTCGCAATCGTAAAATGCTCTGCATAATGCTTGTGGACAAAGGAAATAATTTGTTGAATGATTTGGTTTTGTGTATCAACCTGTTGGATAGAGGTGAGTAAAGTTTGATATTCTTCTAAAAAAGGAGTTTCTTGATAGGTGCTACCTTGTAATCGCAAAACAATGTTTTGAAGACATTCTGTCAATTCCTTGGTATCAATTGGCTTGGATAAGAAATCAACTGCTCCATATTGCATGGCTTTTTTGGCATTTTGAAAATCGTTATAACCTGATAAGATAACTTTTTCATAGGGAAGGGTACGAGTGGCTTCGAACATCATAAAAGCATCCATAATTGGCATTGTGATGTCTGTTAAGACAATATGAGGTTCTTTTTCTTGGATGAGTCTCATTCCCTCTTGACCGTGACTGGCAGTTCCTACGACTTGGATACCCAAGGCAGAGTAGTCTACGGCAATCTCTAGCCATTTTCGGATGAGGTGTTCGTCTTCTACGATAATGAGCTTAAACATGAGTTAGTCCTTTCGTTATAAATTTGACCCAAGTTTCTCCTTGGCGATTGACTCCTAGATCTAGCTGGACATCAGAAAAGAAATTGCTCAATCGTTTGTAGCTGTTCACGATGCCATGCTGGGTATGAGGGCTATCTAAAGAGTTTAAAATAGCGATTCGCTCTTGTTTTGTGAGTCCTCTAGCATTATCCTTGACTAAAAAAGTCAGAGAATCTGCTTTCAAGGTAATTTGGATATCAATATGAAGATCAATACGGTATTGCATCCCATATTTTATAGCATTTTCTACTAGAGGAAGCAAGAAAAGTTTAGGGATAGGCTGATTATCGACAGTTTCTGGGCAAACAATATCATAGGAAAAGTGCTCGAAACGAATCTTATGAATAATCAGGTAATCCTCTATAATCTTTAAATCCTGACAAATGGTTGTTTCTTTTTCTAAATCGGTGATACTGTAGCGAAGAATGCGCGTGAGGTTTTGAATCAGGTCTTGTGTGAGAGCGGCATCCATTAAAGAAGTAATTTTAATTGTCTCAAGTGTATTGTAGAGAAAATGAGGATTGAACTGAGCTTCCAGCATTTTTCTTTCAAAAATCCACTTTTCTTTTTCGATGGTCAACATTTTTTGATGAAGTTGATCTAATTCGTACAACATATTGTTGATTTTTTCGGCCATAAACTCAAACTCATCACCTGTTTGTAGAGAAAGCCTTTTATCTGCTTGTTTGGGAATTTCTTGAAGTTGGTAAACTAAACTTTCAATGGGAACAGCGTTGTGTGTAGCAATCTTATGAGCAATTCGTCTTGCTTGCCAGAAGTAGAGGAAGAATATACATAAGGTGAGAATGGATGCTAGCCCGAGTAAGCTAGGAATGGGAAAGAAGGATTGAAAAGTATAGATTGAAAAAATAGCACCGACTTTTTCTTTTTGAACAATAAGCGGTTCATTCGCATACCAGTGGGTGCGAGAGTGTAGGAGCTTTTCATCAAATTTTTCAAGAGTGGAACGAGTAAATTGATTTGTGTTGTTGGAAAACATATTTCCAAAGTTATCGGTAATGATGTATTTAGAATTTATCATTGGGAAACTTGAGATGAAATCATTCTCATTTACGAAAGCAATAGTATAGGCCTTAACTCGTTGGTTTTGAAGTAGTGGTTTGATAAATAGTGTGTAGTGTTGCTTGTCTGAAGAGAGTGCAATTTTTTCTGTAACTTTATCTTGAGAAGGATTTTGAATGAGCAGTTTTAGATAATAGGGTGATAAAATACTTTCTTGATGATTTCGATTGGTACTAAATAGTAATTCACCTGTATCACTTAGGATAATGAGATCAGAACTAAGTTTTAATTTAGCCTTTGTCTCGTAAAATAAGCTAAAGACTTCTCGCTCTGTGTGTTTGCCATCCAAAAATCCAGGAATCATTTTATAGTTCATAGTGGTTAGGAGTTCACTATTTGCTTTTTTCATCTCTTGAACTTGTTTGACAATCTGTCTCGTGTCTTTAGAGAGTTGTTGCTTTTGTAAAAAATAGGAAAAACCAAAAAGTAAAATGAGTAGTAAAAGTGAGGTCACAAAGGCTGCGATAGAGCTTCTATGGAGAATTTCTTTTTGGAGAGATTTTTTAAAGGAATGAGACATCCGCTACCTCCTTGGAAGGGTTTTCTGTTATAAGTATAGCAGTTTAAAAATTCTAGAGCAAGGTAAAATAGAAAAGGTTTGGCTAAAATTTTTTAGCTAAACCTTTTGAAAAGTTAAGTATGTATTATAGATGCTTGTTATCTGCAAATAGCTAGAGCATTTCAGGGAGATAAACTAGAAATAACAATTAATATGATGGTTCAGAAATACCTTTTGATAATCAATAAGATCTTCAGGATGAAGTGCGTTGACTCCATCCATTTCATATTTCCGATTTAATAAACGATATTTGTTTTCACCAAATTGATGAAAAGGGAGTAGTTGAACTTGGTCGATATTTAATGAGTTAAATAGAGTAGCGAATTCTTCTGCATCCTCTAAACTATTGTTAAAATCAGGAATAACCGGGATTCTTAAAACGATAGTTTTATGTTGAGAAAAAGCATAATGAATGTTTTTTATAATCATTTGATTAAAAACCCCAGTCACTTTTTTATGTTTTATAGAATTATAATGTTTTAGGTCTGTGTAGATAAAATCCACATATTGGATTAAATCAACAAATTTTTCATGATCAACAAAGGCAGTAGTTTCAATGGCAGTGTGTATGTGATGCTCTTTAGCTGACTTTAAGATGGCTTTAGCAAATTCAAACTGAGCAAATATTTCACCCCCTGATAAAGTTAAACCTCCACCGGATTCTTCGTAAAATTCTTTATCTTTTAATACCTCTGTAATAATTTCTTCTACAGTTTTTTCTTCACCTACTAAAGTGAATTTCTCTCGTTGAGCATCTTTCATTTTTTCAGGTTTCATTCTTTGAGATTCAGGATTAGAACACCATGGACAGCGCAGAGGACATCCTTTTAAAAAAACAGTTGTACGAATACCCGGACCGTCATGAATTGAAAAGTGTTGAATATTAAAAATAATTCCTTTAGATATTTCCATAAGAGTTCCTCCTCTTTATAATTCTATCCTATCACAAAAACGAAAGAAAAACAATTACGAACGAAAGTTTAATTTGTTGTTTTTTGCTTTTTATTTTGGTAGAATAAAACGGAGGTGTAAAATGAAAAGATTGGAACAAATTATTAAATTAGTATCAGAATATGAAAAGATTGATGTTAATACATTATCGGAAAAATTAAATGTATCGAAAGTAACGATTAGAAAAGATTTAGATAAATTAGAGTCAAAAGGCTTATTACACAGAGAGCATGGATATGCTGTGTTAAATAGTGGAGATGACTTAAATGTACGCTTGTCAATTAATTATGAAATTAAGAGAAAAATTGTTCAAGAAGCAGTAAAATTGGTATCAGATAATGAAACAATAATGATAGAATCTGGTTCAACCTGTGCTTTACTTGCTGAGGAAATTTGCAAGCAAAAAAGAAATGTCACTATTGTAACAAATTCATTTTTTATAGCAAATTTTGTAAGAGGTTATGATTCATGTCGTGTTATTGTTCTTGGTGGAGAGTTTCAGAAAGATTCACAGGTTACCGTAGGACCTTTATTAAAAGAAATGATACAGACTTTTCATGTGCGTCAAGCTTTTGTTGGGACAGATGGCTACGATAAAGAGATGGGCTTTACAGGAAAAGATTTAATGCGCAGTGAGGTAGTTCAATATATTTCGGCAGCGTCGGATAAAGTCATTGTGCTAACTGACTCAAGTAAATTTGATAAAAGGGGTACAGTAAGAAGATTTGCTTTAAGTCAAGTCTATGAAGTAATAACAGACGAAAAACTTTCTAAACAAAATATAGCTACATTAGAAAATGCTGGGATAATGGTTAAGGTAGTTTCGTAAGAGGTTAAGTGTATGAATCAAGATAGGAATAAACTGCTCTCTAAAATTGCTTATCTGTATTATATTGAAAACTTAAATCAGTCACAAATAGCAGCAAAATTAGGAATTTATAGAACCTCTATTAGTAGAATGTTAACAGAAGCAAGGAATGCAGGAATTGTTAAAATTGAAATAGAGAATTTTGATACCAATATGTTTAAGTTGGAAAATTATGTAAAAGAAAAGTATGGTCTGGAAAGTTTAGAAATTATTCCAAATGAATTTGATGATACTCCAACAATTTTATCTGAAAGAATTTCTCAAGTTGCAGCAGGCGTCCTTAGGAATCTAATTGATGATAATATGAAAATTGGCTTTTCTTGGGGGAAAAGTTTAAGTAATTTAGTAGATTTAATCCACAGCAAAAGTGTCCGAAATGTTCACTTCTATCCTCTAGCAGGTGGTCCTAGTCACATACACGCTAAATACCATGTGAATACACTGATTTATGAAATGTCTAGAAAATTTCATGGAGAGTGTACATTTATGAATGCAACGATTGTGCAAGAAAATAAATTGTTAGCAGATGGTATTTTGCAATCAAGATATTTTGAAGATTTGAAAAATAGTTGGAAAGATTTAGATATAGCTGTAGTCGGAATTGGTGATTTTAGCAATAAAGGAAAACATCAATGGTTAGACATGCTTACAGAGGATGACTTTAAAGAATTGACCAAAGTTAAAACTGTAGGAGAAATTTGTTGTCGATTTTTTGATTCAAAAGGTAAAGAAGTCTATGAAAACTTACAGGAAAGAACGATAGCAATCTCTTTGGAAGATTTAAAAAATATTCCTCAAAGTTTAGCTGTTGCTTACGGTGATACGAAAGTATCTTCGATTCTTTCTGTTTTGCGTGCTAATTTAGTAAATCATTTGATTACAGATAAAAATACAATTTTAAAAGTTTTGGAAGAAGATGGTGATTTTTCTTTTCGAAATATTTTATGTGAGTGAAAATGATAGACTGATTCAGTTTATCGTTTTTATTTTTAATCATTTGCACATTTGTGCTTAAATAAATAAAAATAGTTTATCTGTTGTTTTTAGATTGACAACTTTATTATGTAGTTGTATTCTATAGTTACAAAAGAAAATTTTAAAATTTCAAATGAAAAAAGCTTTTTACATAGTGAAATGAGGAGGAATTTATGGAAATTATTGTTCCAGATCAAATTATCATGGGTTTAATTTTATATGCTGGCGATGCGAAACAACATATTTATAAAGCATTAGATTACATAAAAAACGGTACATGTGAACGATGTGAAGAAGAAATCCAGTTAGCTGATGCAGCCTTATTAGAAGCCCATAATCTACAAACAAAATTCTTGGCACAGGAAGCGTCTGGTACAAAGACAGAAATTACAGCTCTCTTTGTTCATTCACAAGATCATCTCATGACTAGTATGACGGAGATTAATTTAATCAAAGAAATTATTAGTTTGAGAAAAGAACTTCATAAAAAATAATACTAGAGTATTAACATAGAGGAGGAAAATATAATGGTGAAGATTGGTTTGTTTTGTGCAGCAGGCTTTTCTACTGGTATGCTTGTAAATAATATGAAAATTGCAGCGCAATCTAGTGGAGTTGAGGCAGAAATAGAGGCGTTTTCTCAGTCTAAATTAGCGGATTATGCCCCAAATCTAGATGTTGCACTGTTGGGGCCTCAAGTTGCTTATACATTAGATAAATCAAAAGAAATTTGTGATAAGTGTGATGTTCCGATAGCTGTTATTCCGATGATGGACTATGGTATGTTAGATGGGAAAAAAGTATTAGATTTGGCCCTATCTTTGATTAGTGGGTAAGAAAAGGAGATTTATTATGGCAAAGATGGATGTTCAAAAAATCATTGCACCTATGATGAAGTTTGTGAATATGCGTGGTATTATAGCTCTAAAAGATGGTATGTTAGCAATTTTGCCATTGACAGTAGTTGGTAGTTTATTCTTGATTATGGGACAATTGCCGTTTGAAGGATTAAATAAGAGCATTGCTAGTGTTTTTGGAGCTAATTGGACAGAGCCGTTTATGCAAGTATATTCAGGAACTTTTGCTATTATGGGTCTAATTTCTTGTTTTTCAATTGCCTATTCTTATGCTAAGAATAGCGGAGTAGAGGCTTTGCCAGCTGGGGTTCTATCTGTATCTGCATTCTTTATTTTGCTAAGATCATCTTATATCCCTAAACAAGGTGAGGCGATTGGGGACGCTATTAGTAAGGTTTGGTTTGGAGGTCAAGGAATTATCGGTGCTATCATTATAGGTTTGGTAGTAGGAAGTATTTATACCTTCTTTATAAAGAGAAAAATTGTTATTAAGATGCCAGAACAAGTTCCACAAGCTATTGCGAAACAGTTTGAAGCAATGATTCCAGCATTTGTAATTTTCTTATTTTCTATGATTGTATATATTTTAGCGAAGTCACTGACTAATGGCGGAACATTCATAGAAATGATTTATTCTGCTATTCAAGTTCCGTTGCAAGGTTTAACTGGATCTTTGTATGGTGCTATTGGAATTGCATTCTTTATATCATTTTTGTGGTGGTTTGGTGTTCATGGGCAATCGGTAGTAAATGGAGTAGTGACAGCTCTGCTTTTATCTAATCTTGATGCTAATAAAGCTATGTTAGCCTCTGGTAATCTATCATTAGAAAATGGAGCACATATTGTTACTCAACAGTTTTTAGATTCATTTTTAATTCTATCTGGTTCAGGGATTACGTTTGGTCTTGTAGTTGCGATGCTTTTTGCAGCAAAATCGAAACAGTACCAAGCGTTAGGGAAAGTAGCAGCTTTTCCAGCAATATTTAACGTAAATGAGCCAGTTGTATTTGGATTTCCAATTGTTATGAATCCAGTTATGTTTGTACCTTTCATTCTTGTTCCTGTACTTGCAGCTGTTATAGTATATGGAGCTATTGCAACAGGTTTCATGCAACCATTTTCAGGAGTTACATTACCTTGGAGTACCCCAGCTATTATATCAGGATTTATGGTTGGTGGATGGCAAGGAGTTATTACTCAGCTGGTGATATTAGCGATGTCTACATTGGTTTATTTCCCATTCTTTAAAGTACAGGATCGTTTAGCTTATCAGAATGAAGTTTGATAAATGTAAAAAACATTTGTGTATTATCATTAAACACACATTTGTGCTAAAGATTAGGGAGTTAAAGTTTTTCTAGTTAAAAGCTTGAAATTCTCTAAAAAATTAGGTATTATATTTTCGAAAGAAACAAAAATATTTTCGAAAGAAAGGTGCTTACGATGGTAAATACAGAAGTAGCAAGAACAACAATCAAGACAGAATATTTTGGCAGCCTTACTGAAAGGATGAACAAATATCGAGAAGATGTCTTAAATAAAAAACCTTATATTGATGCTGAGAGAGCAGTTCTAGCAACACGCGCTTATGATCGATATAAGGAACAACCTAATGTCCTAAAACGCGCCTATATGCTGAAAGAAATTTTGGAAAACATGACTATCTATATTGAAGAAGAATCTATGATTGCGGGAAATCAAGCTTCTTCCAATAAAGATGCTCCTATTTTTCCAGAATATACGCTAGAATTTGTTCTTAATGAGTTGGAGCTTTTTGAAAAGCGTGATGGAGACGTTTTCTATATTACAGAAGAAACAAAAGAACAACTTAGAAGTATTGCTCCGTTTTGGGAAAATAATAATTTACGTGCTAGAGCTGGTGCCTTGTTACCTGAAGAAGTGTCTATTTATATGGAAACAGGATTCTTCGGTATGGAAGGTAAGATGAATTCTGGAGATGCTCACTTAGCAGTTAACTATCAGAAACTGTTGCAATTTGGTTTAAGAGGTTTTGAAGAGCGAGCTCGTAAAGCGAAAGCAGCTCTAGATTTAACAGATCCAGCAAGTATTGATAAATATCATTTTTACGACTCTATATTTATCGTAATCGATGCTATTAAAGTATATGCAAATCGCTTTGTTAATCTTGCTAAAAGTTTAGCCGAAAATGCAAATCCTAAACGTAAGAAAGAATTACTTGAGATTGCAGATATTTGTTCTAGAGTCCCATATGAACCGGCAACTACTTTTGCAGAAGCTATTCAATCAGTCTGGTTTATTCAATGTATTTTACAAATTGAATCTAATGGTCACTCTCTTTCATATGGTCGCTTTGATCAATATATGTATCCATATGTGAAGTCTGATTTAGAAAGTGGTAAAGAAACAGAAGATAGCATTGTTGAACGTCTAACAAATCTTTGGATTAAAACAATTACAATTAATAAGGTTCGCAGTCAAGCACATACATTTTCTTCAGCAGGAAGTCCTTTATATCAAAATGTTACGATTGGTGGACAGACTCGAGATAAGAAGGATGCTGTTAACCCATTGTCTTATTTGGTATTAAAATCAGTTGCACAAACCCATCTACCGCAACCTAATCTAACTGTACGTTACCATGCAGGTTTAGATGCTCGTTTCATGAATGAGTGTATTGAAGTGATGAAACTTGGTTTTGGTATGCCTGCATTCAATAATGATGAGATTATTATTCCTTCTTTTATTGCAAAAGGAGTATTGGAAGATGATGCTTATGATTATAGTGCCATTGGATGTGTTGAAACGGCAGTTCCAGGGAAATGGGGCTATCGTTGCACGGGTATGAGTTACATGAACTTCCCTAAAGTTCTACTTATCACGATGAATGATGGAATTGATCCAGCTTCGGGGAAACGGTTTGCACCAAGCTTTGGGCATTTTAAGGATATGAAGAACTTTTCTGAATTAGAAAATGCTTGGGATAAAACACTAAGATATTTGACACGAATGAGTGTTATTGTTGAAAATTCTATTGATTTATCATTGGAGCGAGAAGTTCCTGATATTCTATGTTCAGCATTGACTGATGATTGTATTGGTCGTGGAAAACACCTTAAAGAAGGTGGAGCAGTATATGATTATATATCAGGTTTGCAAGTTGGAATTGCAAATTTGTCGGATTCATTAGCTGCAATTAAAAAGTTAGTATTTGAGGAAGAACGTATAAGCCCAAGTCAACTTTGGCATGCATTGGAAACAGATTATGCCGGAGAAGAAGGTAAAGCCATTCAAGAAATGTTGATTAATGACGCTCCTAAGTACGGTAACGATAATGATTATGCTGACAAATTGGTTACTGCTGCTTATGACATTTATGTTGATGAAATTGCTAAATATCCTAATACACGTTATGGAAGAGGTCCTATTGGAGGAATTCGTTATTCAGGAACCTCTTCTATCTCAGCCAACGTAGGACAAGGACGTGGAACATTAGCAACTCCCGATGGTCGCAATGCAGGGACACCGCTAGCAGAGGGTTGTTCACCATCACATAATATGGATCAACACGGTCCTACATCTGTTTTAAAATCTGTTTCAAAATTACCAACAGATGAAATCGTAGGTGGGGTTCTCTTAAATCAGAAAGTAAATCCTCAAACCTTAGCCAAAGAAGAAGATAAATTAAAACTAATTGCTTTGTTACGAACATTCTTTAATCGTTTACATGGGTACCATATTCAATACAATGTTGTTTCCAGAGAGACGTTGATTGACGCTCAGAAACATCCTGAAAAACACAGAGACTTAATTGTTCGTGTTGCGGGATACTCTGCATTCTTCAATGTTCTTTCTAAGGCAACCCAAGATGATATTATAGGACGTACTGAGCATACTTTGTAAAATAAAGAGGTTCTTTTTATGGAATTTATGCTTGACACATTAAATTTAGATGAGATTAAAAAGTGGTCTGAAATTTTACCGCTAGCTGGGGTAACTTCAAATCCCACTATTGCAAAAAGAGAGGGTTCGATTAATTTTTTTGAACGAATCAAAGATGTAAGAGAATTGATTGGCTCTACACCCTCTATTCATGTTCAGGTGATTTCTCAAGATTTTGAAGGCATCTTAAAGGATGCTCATGAAATTCGGAGACAAGCAGGAGATGATATATTTATCAAAGTACCTGTTACTCCGGCTGGATTACGTGCAATAAAGGTGCTAAAAAAAGAGGGCTACCATATCACTGCAACAGCTATTTATACAGTTATTCAGGGATTATTAGCTATTGAAGCAGGAGCGGATTACCTAGCTCCATATTATAACAGAATGGAGAATCTGAACATCGATTCAAATTCTGTCATTCGTCAATTAGCTCTTGCTATTGATAGACAGAACTCTCCTAGTAAGATTTTAGCTGCATCCTTTAAAAATGTAGCACAAGTAAATAATGCTTTAGCTACAGGTGCGCATGCTGTTACAGCAGGAGCAGATGTTTTTGAATCAGCTTTCGCCATGCCATCTATCCAAAAGGCGGTTGACGATTTTTCTGATGATTGGTTTGTTATTCAAAATAGTCGTGCCATCTAGGTAGAGAGGAAATACATATGAGAATTTTTGCTAGCCCTTCTAGATATATTCAAGGGGAAAATGCCTTGTTTGAAAATGCCAAATCAATATTGGATTTGGGAAATCGTCCGATTCTATTATGCGATCAGTTGGTTTATGATATTGTTGGAAAACGATTTGAAGATTACTTGCATAGGTATGGTTTCCATATTGTTCTAGCCCAGTTTAATGGTGAAGCTTCTGACAATGAAATCAATCGAGTTGTTGCCTTGGCTGAGAAAGAAAATTGTGATAGTATTATCGGTCTTGGTGGGGGAAAGACGATTGATAGCGCAAAAGCTATTGCAGATTTGATTGAAAAGCCTGTTATTATTGCTCCAACAATTGCATCGACCGACGCACCTGTATCTGCTTTATCTGTTATTTATACAGATGAAGGTGCATTTGATCATTATCTATTTTATTCTAAAAATCCAGATTTAGTTTTGGTTGATACAAAAGTTATTTCACAAGCCCCTAAGCGTTTATTAGCATCTGGTATTGCAGATGGTTTAGCAACTTGGGTTGAGGCGCGTGCAGTTATGCAGGCAAATGGAAAAACTATGTTAGGACAACAACAAACGTTGGCTGGAGTTGCAATTGCGAAGAAATGTGAAGAAACGCTGTTTGCAGATGGTTTACAGGCCATGGTGGCTTGTGAAGCTAAAGTTGTGACGCCAGCATTAGAAAATATTGTTGAAGCTAATACTCTATTGAGTGGTCTAGGTTTTGAAAGTGGAGGATTGGCTGCGGCGCATGCAATTCATAATGGTTTTACTGCATTGACAGGTGACATACATCATTTAACACATGGTGAAAAAGTAGCTTATGGAACCTTGGTACAACTTTTTTTGGAAAATAGACCAAAAGAAGAACTTGATAAGTATATTGAGTTTTACAAAAAAATTGGCATGCCAACAACTCTAAAAGAAATGCATTTAGATCAAGTTGGATATGATGATTTAATCAAAGTTGGTAAACAAGCAACGATGGAGGGTGAGACAATCCATCAGATGCCGTTTAAGATTTCGCCTTCAGATGTTGCACAAGCCATTATCGCTGTAGACGCCTATGTAAATTCAAAATAAACAATAAGGACTACTGTTTTCCAAATGGTAGTCTTTTATTGATCCTCGTATTGAATCCGACGTTCTTCATAAATCAAAAAGCGACATAGGTTGTCAGCTATTTATAGTAAATACATTAATTAGTATTCCAGTCTTATCTTCGGTCTAAAATAAGTATTTTGTGCTATACGAGATAAGCTTCTTGGTTTACTCTTTGATTTTCATTGAGTATAAGATGGATTTGCGATTCGGTCTTTCTTGGCATACAAGTCTAAAAGAACATTTCTCGTCTTTCAAATTCCCTCAAAAATGGTATAATAGTAACATCACAAAATTGGAGAGAGACCATGAGTTTTTACAATCATAAAGAAATTGAGCCTAAGTGGCAGGGCTACTGGGCAGAACATCATACATTTAAGACAGGAACAGATGCATCAAAACCTAAGTTTTATGCGCTTGATATGTTCCCTTATCCATCTGGAGCGGGCCTGCACGTAGGGCACCCAGAAGGCTATACAGCGACAGACATCCTCAGCCGTTACAAACGTGCGCAAGGCTACAATGTCCTTCACCCAATGGGTTGGGATGCTTTTGGTTTGCCTGCAGAGCAATACGCTATGGATACTGGTAATGATCCAGCAGAATTTACAGCTGAGAACATTGCCAACTTCAAGCGCCAAATCAATGCGCTTGGATTTTCTTATGACTGGGATCGTGAAGTCAATACAACAGATCCAAACTACTACAAGTGGACGCAATGGATTTTCACCAAGCTTTACGAAAAAGGCTTGGCCTATGAAGCGGAAGTGCCAGTAAACTGGGTGGAAGAATTGGGAACAGCCATCGCTAATGAAGAAGTGCTTCCTGACGGAACATCTGAGCGTGGAGGCTATCCAGTTGTCCGCAAACCAATGCGCCAATGGATGCTCAAAATCACGGCCTACGCGGAGCGTCTGCTTAATGATTTGGATGAATTAGATTGGCCAGAGTCTATCAAGGACATGCAGCGCAACTGGATTGGGAAATCAACTGGTGCTAATGTAACCTTTAAAGTTAAGGGAACAGACGAGGAATTCACAGTCTTTACCACTCGTCCTGACACCCTTTTCGGTGCGACTTTCACTGTCTTGGCTCCTGAGCATGACTTGGTTGACGCTATCACAAGTCCAGAGCAAGCAGAGGCAGTAGCAGACTACAAACACCAAGCCAGTCTGAAATCAGACTTGGCTCGTACAGACCTTGCCAAAGAAAAAACAGGGGTTTGGACTGGTGCTTATGCTATCAACCCTGTCAATGGTAAGGAAATTCCAATCTGGATTGCAGACTATGTTCTTGCTAGTTATGGAACAGGTGCGGTAATGGCTGTTCCTGCCCACGACCAACGTGACTGGGAATTTGCCAAACAATTTGCCCTTCCAATCGTCGAAGTCCTTGAAGGTGGAAATGTAGCAGAAGCTGCCTACACAGAAGATGGCCTTCACGTTAATTCAGACTTCCTAGATGGACTCAACAAAGAAGACGCTATTGCCAAGATTGTAACTTGGTTGGAAGAAAAAGGCTGTGGACAAGAGAAGGTTACCTACCGTCTCCGCGACTGGCTCTTTAGCCGTCAACGTTACTGGGGTGAGCCAATTCCAATCATTCATTGGGAAGATGGAACTTCAACAGCTGTTCCTGAAAATGAATTGCCACTTGTCTTGCCTGTAACTAAGGATATCCGCCCTTCAGGTACTGGTGAAAGTCCACTAGCTAACTTGACAGACTGGCTTGAAGTGACTCGTGAAGATGGTGTCAAGGGTCGTCGTGAAACAAATACCATGCCACAGTGGGCAGGTTCAAGCTGGTATTACCTCCGTTATATTGATCCACATAATACTGAGAAATTGGCTGATGAGGACCTCCTAAAACAATGGTTGCCAGTAGATATCTACGTTGGTGGTGCAGAGCATGCTGTTCTTCACTTGCTCTACGCTCGTTTCTGGCACAAATTCCTCTATGACCTCGGTGTTGTACCTACTAAAGAGCCATTCCAAAAACTCTTTAATCAAGGAATGATTTTGGGAACTAGCTACCGTGACCACCGTGGGGCTCTTGTGGCGACTGACAAGGTTGAAAAACGTGACGGTTCCTTCTTCCATGTGGAAACAGGAGAAGAGTTGGAGCAAGCACCAGCCAAGATGTCTAAATCTCTTAAGAACGTTGTCAACCCAGATGACGTAGTGGAACAATACGGTGCCGATACCCTTCGCGTCTATGAAATGTTCATGGGCCCACTTGATGCTTCAATTGCTTGGTCAGAAGAAGGTCTGGAAGGAAGCCGTAAGTTCCTTGACCGTGTTTACCGTTTGATTACAAGTAAAGAAATCGTTGCGGAAAATAATGGTGATCTTGACAAGGTTTATAACGAAACCGTTAAATCTGTCACTGAGCAAATCGAATCCATGAAATTCAACACAGCTATTGCCCAACTTATGGTCTTTGTCAACGCCGCTAACAAGGAAGACAAGCTCTATGTGGACTACGCTAAAGGCTTTATCCAATTGATCGCCCCATTTGCGCCTCACTTGGCAGAAGAACTCTGGCAAACAGTGGCAGCAACAGGTGAATCAATTTCTTATGTCGCTTGGCCAACATGGGACGAAAGCAAATTGGTTGAAGACGAAATCGAAATCGTCGTCCAAATCAAAGGTAAAGTCCGTGCCAAATTGATGGTAGCCAAAGATCTATCACGCGAAGAATTGCAAGAGATTGCTCTCGCTGATGAAAAAGTCAAAGCAGAAATTGACGGTAAGGAAATCGTGAAAGTGATTGCAGTACCTAACAAACTCGTTAATATCGTCGTTAAATAACGAGTTTATTAGCTCTATCTGCCACCTTCAATAGTCCACTGGACTATTGAAGCCAACTAAATTGGTTAATATTGTTGTGAAATAAGATAGGAATCCTTCAGAGTAGAATCTGGAGGATTTTTTATTTGACAGGAAGTTTCTATTTTGTTAATATGATTAACAAAGAAAAGAGAGATTATGGATAAAAAAGAATTTATTGCATTTAATAATCGTTTCAATAGATTTATTTTAGCGTTTGACCAGTTAAAAAAAAATCAACATAAAAGTGGTGTTGACAAATCCATTACGTTGAATGAGGTACATTTGATTGTTGTGATTGGAAAAAATCAGCCCTTGAATCTAGTAAAATTATCTGAATTATTAGAAGTTTCGAGAAGTGCAATAACTCAAAGTGTTAGAAGATTGCTTCAAAAAAATTTAGTTGTTTTTGATTTTGATCCGAATAATGGGAAAAATAAATATTTGAGATTATCTGAAAAAGGCATCGAAATTTTTAAAATCCATAAGGAGCAACAAGCATATATTGAAAAATCAATCTTTTCAGTTTTAAACAACTATAGCGAGGTGGAACTTAAAACAGTTGTGAAATTGATGGATGATATTGAAAAGGTGTGGGGAGAATTACCGTGGTAAAAGTCACGGTAAATTTCAAATATAATTGTTAAGCAAATTAACAAAAAGGAGAAGATATGACTGTAAACATAGAACTGATTTCACAAACAGATTTAGCGGATGAATCTTTTTATATTGCTATTAATGGTTTAGAACCAAGGGCAATGTATTGTGTAGAAATGTACCTGTCTGATTATTACTGTATAAATGCTCCCTTGCTTTTAGATCATGATGTTATATGGAAATCAACCGCAATTTTTTTATCTGATCAGGACGGTATGATTGATACCTCTCAGACAGCATCTATTTCGGGATCTTATAAAGGGATTTCAGAAATGGGATTATTCTTTAATGCGAAACCGTTGAAGAATAGGAAAAGGAGATTACCGAGTTCTCTTGATAGAATTCCATTACGAGATTGTTTTGGTGTTGAAATTAAAATCAGGCTAGGGAAAGATGTGGTCGCGGAGCAAAGTTTTGTAAGGCGTTATATGAATCTAGGAGTAAGATATCAAGATATCTATGACAAGCATTTTCAAGGTCGATTATTTTATGATGAAAAGTTAAGAAGGGCGCCAGCCGTGATTATTGTTAGTGGTAGTGAGGGAAGAATTGAAAAAGCTCAGAATATTGCCCAACTTTTATCTTCAAGAGGCTATATTTGTCTTGCGATAGCTTATTTTGGTTTAGAGGGATTACCCCAAAATTTAGAACGAATTCCAATAGAATGTCTGGAGGAGGCGAAAGATTTTCTATATCATCATCCTCAAGTTGATAATACAAAAATAGGAATATATGGTCGCTCTAAAGGAGCAGAACTTGTTCTGGCTGGACAAAGTATTTTGAAAGATGTGCAATGTTTGGTACTCAATTCCCCCTCAAATGTAATATTTGAGGGAATAAAGGGAAAACTCAACTCTCATTCATCTTCTTGGACATATTTACAAAAAGAACTTCCGTATCAAAAATTTCAGTTAGGAAATTATCTGTTAAACAAGTTTTTTGGAAAACATATTCCTGAAGATAGTAGGGCTCAGATTGATGTGAGTAAAATTTCCTCTCCTTTATTATTACTAGGAAGCGATGTTGATGAAATATGGAATGCATCATCCGCGATAGATGATATCATTTCACATTATAAAGGGGAATCCATTTTGTTTAAAAAATACCATGAAACAGGGCATATGTTGACGATTGCTTATCAACCGAATCATCGTTATAGAAAAGATTGGCGCTTATTAATGAAAGAAAGTGTAGACTCTTGGTTTGCTACGATAAATTTTTTTGATACACATCTGAAGAATTTGTAGATAGTGCTGAACCGTACTATAATAGTCCCAACTAAGATAAAAACACAGTTCTGGTTGGTAGTCCAGTCTACAAAAGCAAACACTAAAACAAGAGAAATTTGAATACAAACAGTAAAAAATAGAGAGAAGCATAAGGGGAATTAACTCACTCGTTCCCATATTTGATTATTCCTCTATAAAGTGGATGGATGATTTTTATAAGAGGAGTTTGCATTATTGAATAGAAAACCAAGTGTTTCCTAAAATTTTCATTGAGATATGTTATACTATATTCAATAAGTGAAACAAGGAGAAAGCTATGCCAGTAAATGAATATGGTCAGATAATTGGCGAGTCTTTAGTCGGTCACACGTCTGGTAAATTACCTGCTATTGATTTCTTAGAAGGGCGTTATGCTCGAATAGAAGCTCTTTCAGTGGAAAAGCATGCGGAGGATTTGCTAGCTGTTTATGGCTCTGATACGCCTCGGGAGATGTGGACCTACCTCTTTCAGGAACCGGTGGCAGACAGAGAGGAACTGGTTACTCTTTTAAATCAGATGTTGGCTCGTAAGGACCGTTTTTACTATGCAATCATAGACAAGGCAACTGGTAAGGCTTTGGGAACTTTTTCTCTCATGCGTATTGACCAGAATAACCGAGTAATAGAAGTGGGAGCTGTCACTTTTTCTCCAAAACTCAGGGGGACACGGATAGGAACAGAAGCCCAGTATCTCTTGGCTTGCTATGTCTTTGAGGAGCTTAACTATCGTCGCTATGAGTGGAAATGCGATGCCTTAAATCTGCCATCCAGACGAGCAGCGGAACGTTTGGGCTTTATTTATGAAGGAACCTTCCGTCAGGCAGTGGTTTATAAGGGACGGACGAGGGATACGGATTGGTTGTCTATGATTGATAAGGACTGGCCTCAAGTCAAAGCTCGTTTAGAAACATGGTTACGTCCTGAAAATTTTGATAAAAATGGACAGCAGTACAAGAGCTTGAGAGAGCTTTAAGAGGTGTTGACATGATAACCATTAGAAAGCAAGAAATTGTCAAGCTAGAGGATGTTTTGCATCTCTATCAGGCTGTCGGTTGGACAAATTATACCCATCAACCAGAGATGCTGGAGCAGGCCTTATCTCATTCATTAGCGATTTATGTGGCACTTGATGGCGATGCTGTGGTGGGCTTGATTCGTTTGGTTGGAGATGGATTCTCATCAGTATTGGTTCAGGATTTAATTGTTTTACCAATCTATCAGCGTCAAGGGATTGGTAGCGCTTTGATGAAAGAGGCTTTAGAGGATTACAAAGATGCCTATCAAGTCCAGCTGGTGACAGAACAGACAGAAAAAAACGTGGGATTTTATCGTTCTATGGGGTTTGAAACTTTATCCACCTATGATTGTACAGGAATGATTTGGGTAAACAGAGAAAAATAACAAAACTTGTTTTTCTTAAGCAAAGTTTAAGGCTGGTCTAGTATCATATAGTCATTAAATAAAGACCTCCTAACTTTATTCAATGAAATCCTAAAACTTTTTTTCATCATAATCTCCTAATGAAGTCACCCAATCAGGTGACTTTTTTTCGTGGTGAGGTGATGGTGATAGAAATTTTTTGCAAAATAGTAAAATTTGAGAAAAGTTAAGCTAGTTTTAAGCTTTGTCTTGTATCATATAGTTATTAAATAAAGACCTCCTAACTTTATTTAATAAAATCCTAAACTTTTCTTTTTCATAATAATCTCCCTTAACTCCACCCAATCAGGTGGAGTTTTTTGGCTCTATTTCAGGCTTTTGGGGACTATTCTAAAAATCATTTTTCGATATTTTTCGGTATTTTTCGGATTTTTGTCGGGGAATTGGCGGGGACTTTTTGAGATTTTGTCGGGGATTTTTTAGCGAATATGACTAAGAAATAGGCTTGCTGTTACTTCAGCTACTTCAAACTCAATTTGATTGTAAGTGACTGTTAATTGAAGGACTGGAACTGCTGTAATAATGATTTTGCTTGTCCAGTAGTGGCGTATTAAATGAGGAGTGACATGTAAGATTGTCTATTCGTTTACTAAATCAAAATTTCTATGAAATTGATAGAATCCCTAACTTTCTCTTAAACTTGAAAGTCTTGTTGTAAAGTGGTTAAAGCTTGAGAAGCTGAGGATGGTAAAGTTTTGACAAATTTTGTGAACTGTGGGATAATGGAGAAGAATTAAGGATTAGTTCTATATCATGGACTAGAAAAGACCCCAAGCTAACTTCCACATTAAGCTTGGGGTCTTTTTTGACACTATCTATCTTTGTTTAGCCATTTATCGACTAAGCGAAGAACAACACCGACCACAATTGGTCCGATGATAGTTTTAAGGATTAGTTCCATCATGGGCTATCTCACCTCCTTTCGTAGGCGGTGTAGCAGTGCCGTAGAATATTATACCACATAAGTGCTAAACTCGGGAGTCATCCAATTAGGTGGAGTTTTTTGGCTCTATTTCAGGCTTTTCGGGAGTTTTCTAAACATCATTTTCCGATAACTTTCGCAATCTTGAACGTCTTGTAGTACAGAGGTTCAAGAGGATATAAACCTTTGACAAATTTTGTGAACTATGGGATAATAAAAGGGAATTAAGTATTGTGTCTATATCATAGGCTAGAAAAGACCCCAAGCTCACGTCCAAATAAGCTTGGGGTCTTTTTGACACTATTTGTCCTTGTTTAGCCATTTATCGACTAAGCGAAGAACGACACCGACCACAATTGGTCCGATGATAGTTTTAAGTATTGTATCCATCATGGGCTAATTCACCTCCTTTCGTAGGCGGTGTAGCAGTGCCGAACAATATTATACCACATAAGTGCTAAACTCGGGAGGCACCAATCCAGTGGCTTTTTTGTTTGTGGCTTGGATTTTTTGATATAATAGAGCCATGAGTAGAATTTTAGATAATGAGATAATGGGGGATGAGGAGTTAGTAGAACGCACGCTCCGTCCTCAGTATTTACGTGAATATATTGGGCAGGACAAGGTCAAGGACCAGCTCCAAATCTTTATCGAAGCTGCCAAAATGCGGGATGAAGCGCTGGATCATGTGCTCTTATTTGGACCTCCAGGCTTGGGGAAAACGACAATGGCTTTTGTTATTGCCAACGAACTAGGTGTCAATCTCAAGCAGACTTCGGGTCCAGTCATTGAAAAAGCTGGTGATCTAGTAGCGATTTTGAATGACTTAGAGCCTGGGGATGTCCTTTTTATTGATGAAATTCATCGCTTGCCCATGTCTGTGGAAGAGGTGCTTTATAGTGCCATGGAGGACTTCTACATTGATATCATGATTGGTGCTGGTGAAGGCAGTCGCAGTGTTCATTTGGAGTTGCCACCTTTTACCTTGATTGGTGCGACGACTCGGGCTGGTATGCTCTCAAATCCACTACGGGCACGTTTTGGGATTACAGGTCATATGGAGTATTATGCCCATGCTGATTTGACAGAAATTGTTGAGCGGACGGCAGATATTTTTGAGATGGAAATCACTCATGAGGCAGCATCCGAGCTGGCCTTGCGTAGTCGAGGAACCCCTCGTATTGCCAATCGTCTCCTCAAGCGCGTGCGCGATTTTGCCCAGATTATGGGAAATGGGGTTATCGATGATGTTATTACCGATAAGGCTTTGACCATGCTGGATGTTGACCATGAAGGTTTGGACTATGTGGATCAAAAAATCCTTCGAACCATGATTGAGATGTACGGTGGTGGTCCTGTTGGTCTAGGAACTCTTTCTGTTAACATAGCAGAAGAGCGTGAGACTGTCGAAGACATGTATGAGCCCTACTTGATTCAAAAAGGTTTTATCATGCGGACACGGTCTGGACGGGTGGCGACTGCTAAGGCATATGATCATTTAGGTTATGAATACAATGAAAAATGAGCAAGAAATTATAGAGGCTTTTAGAGAAAATCCGGATATGATGGCTATTCTGACCATCATCCGTAACCTTGGTTTGAAAGATTCTTGGTTGGCGGCAGGTTCTGTCAGAAATTTTATCTGGAATCTCTTGTCAGACAAATCCCCTTTTGACTGTGAAACAGATGTAGATGTGATTTTCTTTGATCCAGATATTTCTTATGAGGAAACCTTGTCTCTAGAGAAAAAGTTGAGAGCGGATTTTCCTCAGTACCAGTGGGAGTTGAAAAATCAAGTCTATATGCACCAGCACAGTCCTCACACTGCTCCCTATAGCAGCTCTTGTGATGCTATGAGTAAGTATCCAGAACGGTGTACGGCAGTTGGACTGCGCTTGAATGAAAAATCCGATTTTGAACTCTATGCACCTTATGGTTTGGAGGATATTTTGAATTTTCAAGTTCGTCCAACTCCTCATTTTTTAGAGAATGAAGACCGAATGGAACTTTATCGAACACGTCTATCCAAGAAAAATTGGCAGGAGAAATGGAAAAATTTGATTTTTAAAAATACTTAAGGAAACTTTAAGCTAGGAAGTGTATACTAAGTTCATAAGTTAAGAAGACCTTAACTTAAACTCCTAAAACTTTTTCATAATAATCTCCCTATAAAAAATAAAGTCGCCAAATCAGGCGGCTTATTTTTTTGGAAATGGGCTTTGTGCCTGAGAATAATACTCAATGAAANNACGGCAAGGTGAAGCTGACATGGTTTGAAGAGATTTTCGAAGAGTATAAATAGCTTAGTGATAGAAGAAAATAGGGAAATATGGTATAATGAAACGATAGATTTTTGAATAGGAATAAGATCATGTTTGGATTTTTTAAGAAAGATAAGGCTGTGGAAGTAGAGGTTCCGACACAGGTTCCTGCTCATATCGGCATCATTATGGATGGCAATGGCCGTTGGGCTAAAAAACGTATGCAACCGCGAGTTTTTGGACACAAGGCGGGCATGGAAGCATTGCAAACTGTGACCAAGGCAGCCAACAAACTGGGCGTTAAGGTTATTACGGTCTATGCTTTTTCTACGGAAAATTGGACCCGTCCAGATCAGGAAGTCAAGTTTATCATGAACTTGCCAGTAGAGTTTTATGATAATTATGTTCCAGAACTACATGCGAATAATGTTAAGATTCAAATGATTGGGGAAACGGACCGCCTGCCTAAGCAAACTTTTGAAGCTCTGACCAAGGCTGAGGAATTGACTAAGAACAACACAGGTTTGATTCTTAATTTTGCCCTCAACTATGGTGGACGTGCTGAGATTACACAGGCTCTTAAGTTGATTTCTCAGGATGTTTTAGATGCCAAAATCAACCCAGGGGACATCACAGAGGAATTGATTGGCAACTATCTCTTCACCCAGCATTTGCCTAAGGACTTACGAGATCCGGACTTGATTATCCGGACTAGTGGGGAATTGCGTTTGAGTAATTTCCTTCCATGGCAGGGAGCCTATAGTGAGCTCTATTTTACGGACACCTTGTGGCCTGATTTTGACGAGACAGCCTTGCAGGAAGCCATTCTTGCCTACAATCGTCGTCATCGCCGATTTGGAGGAGTTTAGGAGGAAATATGACACAGGATTTACAGAAAAGAACCTTGTTTGCAGGAATTGCCCTGGCTATTTTCCTACCGATTTTGATGATTGGGGGACTCTTGCTTCAGATAGCAATTGGAATCATAGCTATGCTAGCCATGCATGAACTTTTGAAGATGAGAGGTCTAGAGACCATGACGATGGAGGGCCTCTTGACCCTCTTTGCAACCTTTGCCTTGACCATTCCCTTGGAGAATTACCTGACTTTTTTGCCAGTTGATGGGAATGTGGTTGCCTATAGTGTTTTGATTTCAATCATGTTAGGAACGACCGTTTTTAGCAAGTCTTATACAATTGAAGATGCTGTTTTCCCGCTTGCTATGAGTTTCTATGTGGGCTTTGGTTTTAATGCTCTATTAGATGCTAGAATTGCAGGTTTAGATAAGGCATTATTAGCCTTGTGTATTGTTTGGGCAACAGACAGTGGTGCCTATCTTGTTGGGATGAACTATGGGAAACGAAAATTAGCTCCGACAGTTTCTCCAAATAAAACCTTTGAAGGTGCCTTGGGTGGTATTTTAGGTGCTATTTTAGTAACCATCATCTTTATGATAGTTGACAGTACAGTCGCTCTTCCGTATGGAATTTACAAGATGTCAGTCTTTGCTATTTTCTTTAGTGCGGCTGGACAATTTGGTGATTTACTAGAAAGTTCGATCAAGCGTCATTTTGGTGTCAAAGATTCTGGGAAATTTATCCCTGGGCATGGTGGTGTTTTGGATCGTTTCGATAGTATGTTGCTTGTATTTCCAATCATGCACTTATTTGGACTCTTTTAATCAAAAGACGGAGGAAATACTATGCTCGGAATTTTAACCTTTATTCTGGTTTTCGGGATTATTGTGGTGGTGCACGAGTTCGGGCACTTCTACTTTGCTAAGAAATCAGGGATTCTAGTGCGTGAATTTGCTATCGGTATGGGGCCTAAAATCTTTGCTCATATTGGCAAGGATGGAACGGCCTATACCATTCGCATCTTGCCTCTGGGTGGCTATGTTCGCATGGCCGGTTGGGGTGATGATACAACTGAAATTAAGACAGGGACTCCTGTCAGTTTGACGCTTACTGATGACGGTAAGGTTAAACGCATCAATCTCTCAGGTAAAAAATTGGATCAAACAGCCCTCCCTATGCAGGTGACCCAGTTTGATTTTGAAGATAAGCTCTTTATCAAGGGATTGGTTCTGGAAGAAGAAAAAACATTTGCAGTGGATCACGATGCAACGGTTGTGGAAGCAGATGGTACTGAGGTTCGGATTGCACCTTTAGATGTTCAATATCAAAATGCGACTATCTGGGGGAAACTGATTACCAATTTTGCAGGTCCTATGAACAACTTTATCTTAGGTGTCGTTGTTTTCTGGATTTTAATCTTCATGCAGGGTGGTGTCAGAGATGTTGACACTAATCAGTTTCATGTCATGCCTCAAGGGGCTTTGGCTAAGGTAGGAGTACCAGAAACGGCACAAATTACCAAGATTGGCTCACATGAGATTAGCAACTGGGAAAGTTTGATTCAGGCTGTGGAATCAGAAACCAAAGATAAGACAGCCCCGACCTTGGATGTGACTATTTCTGAAAATGGTAGTGACAAACAAGTCACTGTTACTCCGGAAGAAAGTCAAGGCCGTTACCTTCTAGGTGTTCAACCGGGGATTAAGTCAGATTTTCTATCTATGTTTGTAGGTGGATTTACAACTGCTGCTGACTCGGCCCTCCGAATTCTATCAGCACTGAAAAATTTGATTTTCCAACCGGATTTGAACAAGCTAGGTGGACCTGTTGCCATCTTTAAGGCAAGTAGTGATGCCGCTAAAAATGGAATTGAGAACGTCTTGTACTTCTTGGCAATGATTTCCATCAATATCGGGATTTTTAATCTTATTCCGATTCCAGCCCTGGATGGTGGTAAGATTGTGCTCAATATCCTAGAAGCCATCCGCCGCAAACCATTAAAACAAGAAATTGAAACTTATGTCACCTTGGCCGGAGTGGTCATCATGGTTGTCTTGATGATTGCTGTGACCTGGAATGACATCATGCGACTCTTTTTTAGATAATCGAGGAATATTATGAAACAAAGTAAAATGCCTATCCCAACGCTTCGCGAAATGCCAAGCGATGCTCAAGTTATCAGCCATGCTCTTATGTTGCGAGCTGGTTATGTTCGTCAAGTTTCAGCAGGTGTTTATTCTTACCTACCACTTGCCAACCGTGTGATTGAAAAAGCTAAAAATATCATGCGCCAAGAATTTGATAAGATTGGTGCCGTTGAGATGTTGGCTCCTGCCCTTCTCAGTGCAGAGTTGTGGCGCGAATCAGGTCGTTATGAAACTTATGGTGAAGACCTTTACAAGCTAAAAAACCGTGAAAAATCAGACTTTATCCTAGGTCCAACTCACGAAGAAACCTTTACAGCTATTGTCCGTGATTCTGTTAAGTCTTACAAGCAATTGCCACTCAACCTTTACCAAATCCAGCCTAAGTATCGTGATGAAAAACGCCCACGTAATGGACTTCTTCGTACACGTGAGTTTATCATGAAGGATGCTTATAGTTTCCACGCTAACTATGATAGCTTGGACAGTGTTTATGATGAGTATAAGGCTGCTTATGAGCGTATTTTCACTCGTAGTGGTTTAGACTTTAAGGCTATTATTGGTGACGGTGGAGCCATGGGTGGTAAGGATAGCCAAGAATTTATGGCCATTACACCTGCTCGTACAGACCTTGACCGCTGGGTTGTCTTGGACAAGTCGGTTGCCTCATTTGACGAAATTCCTACAGAAGTGCAAGAAGAAATCAAGGCAGAATTGCTCAAATGGATGGTTTCTGGTGAAGATACGATTGCTTACTCAAGTGAATCTAGCTATGCGGCCAACTTGGAAATGGCAACAAACGAGTACAAACCAAGCAACCGTGTTGTCGCTGAAGAAGAAGTGACTCGTGTTGCAACACCAGATGTTAAATCAATCGATGAAGTTGCAGCCTTTCTCAATGTTCCAGAAGAACAAACGATTAAAACCCTCTTCTACATGGCAGATGGTGAGCTTGTTGCAGCCCTTCTAGTTGGAAATGATCAACTCAACGAAGTCAAGTTGAAAAACCATTTGGGAGCAGATTTCTTCGACGTTGCTAGCGAAGAAGAAGTAGCGAATCTTATTCAAGCAGGGTTCGGTTCACTTGGACCAGTTGGTTTGCCAGAGAATGTTAAAATCATTGCAGACCGTAAGGTGCAAGATGTTCGCAATGCAGTGGTCGGCGCTAACGAAGATGGCTACCACTTGACTGGTGTGAACCCAGGCCGTGATTTTACTGCAGAATATGTGGATATCCGTGAAGTTCGTGAGGGTGAAATTTCCCCAGACGGGCAAGGTGTCCTTAACTTTGCGCGTGGTATCGAAATTGGTCACATCTTCAAACTTGGCACTCGCTATTCAGCAAGCATGGGAGCAGATGTTTTGGATGAAAATGGCCGTGCTGTGCCAATTATCATGGGATGTTACGGTATCGGTGTCAGCCGTCTCCTTTCAGCAGTGATGGAGCAACACGCTCGCCTCTTTGTTAACAAAACGCCAAAAGGTGAATACCGTTACGCTTGGGGAATCAACTTCCCTAAAGAATTGGCACCATTTGATGTGCACTTGATCACTGTCAATGTCAAGGATGATGAAGCGCAAGCCTTGACAGAAAAGCTTGAAGCAAGCTTGATGGGAGCTGGTTACGAAGTCTTGACAGATGACCGTAACGAACGTGTCGGAGTTAAATTCAGTGATAGCGACTTGATTGGTCTTCCAATCCGTATTACTGTTGGGAAGAAAGCAGCCGATGGTATCGTAGAAGTGAAGATTAAAGCGACTGGTGATACCATCGAGGTTCATGCAGATAACGTGCTTGAAACGCTTGAAATTCTCAGCAAGAAATAAAAACTATAATCAGAAGAAAAACAAGGAAAAAATGTAACTAGTTTTTACCTTGTTTTTTCTGTATAATGGGAAAAATGAGTAGATAAAGAGGTAAATGTATGCTAAGATTTCCAAAGGATTTTGTCTGGGGATCCTCTACTTCTGGACCACAAACGGAAGGACGTGTAGCTGGTGACGGTAAGGGAGATAATCTCTGGGATTATTGGTACCAAGTAGAGCCGAATCGTTACTATAATGGGATTGGTCCAGATAAGACATCGACCTTTTATGAAAATTGGGAAAAGGATATTGAGCTACTGTTAGAAACTGGTCACACGGCTTTTCGGACTTCTATTCAGTGGTCACGGATTTTTCCACAAGGATGTGGGGAAGTCAATCCTCAAGGTGTAGACTTTTACCGTAAGGTTTTTGAGGCTATTAAGGCTAAAGGGATTCGTCTTTTAGTCAATCTTTATCATTTTGATTTGCCTTTTGCCCTTCAAGAGGATGGTGATGGTTGGGAAAATAAGGCGACTGTCTCAGCCTATGAAGACTATGCTCGTTTTTGTTTTGAGACTTATGGAGATTTAGTGGATCAATGGATTACCTTTAACGAGCCAATCGTTCCAGTAGAATTTGGCTATTTTTACGATGCCCATTATCCACATAAGGTGGATGCAGAGGCAGCCGTTAAAGTAGCTTATCATACACAATTGGCCAGCAGTCGAGCGGTCAAGGCCTGTCATGAACTCTTGCCTGATGCTAAGATTGGGATTGTCTTAAACTTGACACCCGCTTATCCACGTAGCCAGCATCCTGCTGATGTCAATGGTGCTCGTATTGCGGACCTTTTTCAGACCCAATCTTTCTTAGATCCGTCTGTTTTGGGGACTTATCCACAGGAGTTGGTAGAAATCTTGCATGAACACGGCCTCTTGCCTGATGCTACAGAGGAGGAGTTGGAGCTCATTCGTGACAATACGGTGGACTTCCTTGGTGTCAACTACTATCAACCTTTGCGTGTTATGGCGCCTCGATTTGCGAAGCATCCAGAGAGTCCACTCTTACCAGAACATTTTTACGAGCCTTATGTGATGCCTGGACGTAAAATCAATCCTCATCGTGGCTGGGAGATTTATGAGCAAGGGATTTATGACATCGCCCAAAATATCAAGGAAAATTATGGCAATATTGAGTGGATGTTGACAGAGAATGGTATGGGTGTTGAAGGGGAAGAAAAATTCCGTGAGAATGGAATGATTCAAGATGATTACCGTATTGACTTTGTAAAAGGTCATCTTCGTGAACTGCACCGTGCCATTGAAGACGGAGCCAATTGTAAGGGCTACTTGATTTGGACCTTTATCGATTGCTGGTCATGGCTCAACAGCTATAAAAATCGCTATGGTTTGGTCGAATTAGACTTGGAAACACAAGAACGTCGTCTGAAAAAATCAGGGCACTGGTTCAAGGAACTAAGTGATAATAATGGATTTTAAAAAAGACTCTGACTGATTGTTCTAATTGGTCAGAGTTTTTTTGATTTCAGGAAGTTGATTTCGGCTATACCAATTTTTACTCTTGACAAGTGAAAGAAACAAGTATATACTGTTTTTGCTGATTCTATAAAAGAGGAATTAGACTATACCAATTTTAAGGAGAAAGCACAGCTGGTCTGTGTCGTATATACTATGTGTGGAATTGTTGGTGTTGTTGGAAATACAAATGCAACTGATATTTTGATTCAAGGGCTTGAAAAGCTCGAATACCGTGGCTATGATTCTGCGGGGATTTTTGTCCTAGGTGGTGCTGAAAACCATCTGGTTAAGGCGGTTGGCCGTATTGCAGAATTGTCTGCTAAGACAGCTGGTGTTGAGGGAACAACTGGTATCGGACATACTCGTTGGGCAACTCACGGGAAACCAACTGAGGACAATGCTCACCCACACCGCTCTGAGACAGAACGTTTTGTCTTGGTTCACAATGGGGTCATTGAGAACTATCTTGAAATCAAGGAAGAATACCTTGCAGGACACCACTTCAAGGGGCAAACAGATACGGAAATCGCCGTTCACTTGATTGGAAAATTTGCGGAAGAAGATGGCTTGTCAGTTCTTGAAGCCTTCAAAAAAGCTCTTCACATCATCCGTGGTTCTTATGCCTTCGCCTTGGTTGACTCACAAGATCCTGAAGTCATCTACGTGGCTAAAAATAAATCACCACTTTTGATTGGTCTTGGGGAAGGCTATAACATGGTCTGCTCAGATGCTATGGCTATGATTCGTGAGACCAACCAATACATGGAAATTCATGACCAAGAGTTGGTAATCGTCAAGGCTGATAGCGTAGAAGTTCAAGACTATGATGGCAATCACCGTGAACGTGCTAGCTATACTGCGGAGCTTGACTTGTCAGATATCGGTAAAGGAACTTATCCTTACTACATGCTCAAGGAAATCGATGAGCAACCAACTGTTATGCGTAAACTCATCCAAGCCTACACAGATGAGGCTGGTCAAGTTGTCGTAGACCCAGCTATCATCAAGGCTGTTCAAGACGCAGACCGTATCTACATCCTTGCAGCTGGGACATCTTACCACGCAGGATTTGCTTCTAAGAAAATGCTGGAAGAATTGACAGATACGCCAGTTGAACTTGGAATCTCATCTGAGTGGGGCTACGGTATGCCACTTCTCAGCAAGAAACCACTCTTCATCTTTATCAGTCAGTCTGGTGAAACGGCGGATAGCCGTCAGGTTTTGGTTAAGGCTAATGAAATGGGTATCCCAAGCTTGACAGTGACAAACGTCCCGGGTTCAACTCTTTCTCGTGAAGCCAACCATACCATGCTTCTTCATGCAGGTCCTGAAATTGCCGTGGCATCAACCAAGGCCTATACAGCGCAAATTGCAGCCCTTGCCTTCTTAGCAAAAGCAGTCGGTCAAGCAAATGGCAATACTAAAGCGCAAGCCTTTGATCTAGTTCATGAGTTATCAATCGTAGCTCAGTCTATCGAATCAACTCTTTCAGAGAAAGAAACCATCGAAGCCAAGGTTCGTGATCTTCTTGAAACAACTCGTAACGCCTTTTACATTGGACGTGGTCAAGATTACTATGTAGCCATGGAAGCAAGTCTCAAGCTCAAAGAGATTTCTTACATCCAGTGTGAAGGCTTTGCGGCGGGAGAACTCAAGCACGGAACTATTGCCTTGATTGAAGAAGGAACGCCTGTCTTGGCCCTCTTGTCAGATCCAGTTCTTGCCAACCACACTCGTGGAAATATCCAAGAGGTCGCAGCCCGTGGAGCCAAGGTCCTCACTATCGCAGAAGAGAATGTTGCTAAAGAGACAGATGACATCGTTCTTACGACCGTCCACCCTTACCTCTCACCAATCTCAATGGTTGTACCAACGCAATTAGTCGCTTACTTTGCAACCCTTCACCGTGGACTTGATGTGGACAAACCACGTAACCTTGCTAAATCAGTAACGGTAGAATAAGCTAAAAAAGTCTAGTTATCTAGGCTTTTTCTTGTGAGCAAATTGGTTGCTTGTACTCATGATTCGTGTTATACTCTTCGAAAGTCTCTTCAAATCACGTCAGCTTCACCTTGCCGTAGGTATGGTTACTGACTTCG
>NZ_VMLJ01000035.1:0-17375 GCF_013276615.1 Streptococcus sp. 1621 | reverse complement strand
CTTTGATTTTCATTGAGTAGCAATCCTGTCATCCTTGGCAGGATTTTTTCTATGTCAAAAAAGCAAGTCGATTGACCTGCTTCTGCTTTACTTTTCTTGTGCTAATGTTTTAAAATCTTTGTCTAAGATGGGTTGTATTTCTAATTGATTGGCATCTAGTTGGTGGTAAGATTCTGATGGTAATGACTCTAGGAATTTTGCATAGTCCAAGCGGGCAATGGCTTCATAGTCTTCTGGTTTAGAGCCGTCTCCTGTGATTTGAACCAAGTCAATCTCCCACTGGACTTCCTTATCCACCAATTGCTCAATATAGGCTGCAGGAACAAATGGTTCTCTCGGTAAAACTGTCTTGACTCCTTGAGCCAGATGGTAAACACCGTGCACTTGGCCTTCTCCATCCTGATAAAAGGAAACTCTTGCAAAGTAGGCATCGGTCTCTTGAACCGCATGTACACGTACTTCAAACTGAGCCAAGCCATCTGCCTCTAAAAAGCTTTTCAAATCCTCATTACTAAAGAAAATAGGATTAAAAATTCCTTGGCAAATCGTAAAATGGGCTACAGTGTCTGCTAGATAGGCTTGAATACTTGCCTGGAAATACGCTTCAAAATCAAAACCATCTAGTCCTTCAATCTCAGTTCCTGTATAAGCAAGCAGGGCATCTAAAAACGACTTGATAATCCGCCAGTCTGTCTTCGTTAATAGGTCAGGAAGATCGATACGGTAAGCCTTTTGACCATCAGCATAGCTAACTTTAAAGAGAAATTGTGATTGCCCCACTATCGCACACTCGATATATTCGAGACGGTTAAGAGGCTGACGGAGATAGACTGCATCATAGCTATGTGACTCCAAGCCATCTACCAAGGCCAAGATCGACTTGGCAGTCAAAATCTCCTGTTCTCCTAAAATGCTCTGTTTATTTGGAATAAAAAATGTTTTCGCCATAACTGGGCTCCTTTGAAATCGTTTACATACAGTATACCTTATTTTCCTGAAAGATACAGAAACAAACTTTAGATTTTTGAGTACAAAGCATAGAAAAACAGCCCCTGAGGACTGTTTGATCTTATACAGTAGCTGCTTGATCCAAGCTTTCACCGATAGCGGCTAGGCGCTCGATCACTTCAGCTTGTGTCAATTCATTTTCTGAAACATAGCGGTTACGTGGGTGAACACGGCACTCGTGTGAGCATCCACGAAGGTACTTGTCTTCATTTTCTTCTGACGTCAGGATGCGACGATTACAGAATGGATTTCCACAGTTGACATAACGTTCACATGGTGTTCCATCAAACCAGTCTTTCCCTACGATAGTTGGGTTGACATGGTTGACATCAACGGCGATACGCTCGTCAAAGACGTACATTTTCCCATCCCAAAGCTCACCTTGGACTTCTGGGTCTTTACCGTAGGTTGCGATTCCTCCGTGCAATTGGCCGACATCTTTGTAGCCTTCACGGACCATCCAGCCTGAGAATTTCTCACAGCGAACGCCACCTGTACAGTAAACCACGACACGCTTGTCCATGAATTTTTCCTTGTTATCGCGGACCCACTGTGGCAACTCACGGAAGTTGCGGATGTCTGGGCGGATAGCCCCACGGAAATGTCCTAGGTCGTACTCATAATCGTTACGTGTGTCAAGGACAACGGTATCTTTATCAAGAAGGGCTTCTTTGAACTCTTTTGGAGACAAGTAAGCACCTGTTGTTTCAAGTGGGTTGATGTCATTGTCAAAGTCGTTGTCTTCCAAACCAAGGTGGACAATTTCTTTCTTGTAGCGAACAAACATCTTCTTGAAGGCTTGTTCATTTTCTTCGTCAATCTTGAACCAGAGGTCTTCCATACCTGGGAGGCTGTGAACGTAGTCCATGTATTTTTGAGTTGTTTCATAGTCACCTGAAACTGTTCCGTTAATTCCCTCGTCAGCGACTAGGATACGGCCTTTAAGGCCGATTGATTTACAGAAAGCCAAGTGGTCTGCAGCAAATTGCTCTGCATTTTCAATTGGAGTATAAAGGTAGTAAAGTAAGACACGAATATCTTTTGCCATAAGATTTGTTCTCTTTTCTATTCTTAAATTTTCTAAATTTTTTATTTATCCATACTAGTATACCTGCTTGAGAAAACGAATGCAATTTATTTGACTGGAAATTGCTATATTTCAATTTAGAAAAAAATTTCTTGTACACTACACTTAGTATCAATCATATTTTAAAAATCCTTGGATTTTCCAAGGATTCATTTTTAAACTTTTTTAGCTTTAGCCATATAGAACAGTTGGAGTAAAATACCAAGGATAGCCATGCCGATGACGATAAAGAAGGCCATTGTATAATCTCCTTGGTTTGCCTGTGCAAGACGTGCTCCTAACTGAGGACCAGCAATAGCAGCTACGCCATAAGCAGTAAACATCCATCCATAGTTTGTCCCTACGTATGTAACTCCCCAGTTTTCAGCAGTAATTCCTGGGAATGAACCGAGGAAGCCTCCAAATGACAAAGCAACCATCATAATTCCAAGGATGGCCAAGATGCTTCCAGGACCTTTGAATAAGGCTGTGAGCAACAAACCAGTAGCAACCGCTCCAAACATAGCAATAACGGTAGGATAGCGACCAATCTTATCAGATACCGTACCCCAGAAGATACGACCAAATGTATTAGCGATAGATACCAGCATAACAAAGAGTGTAGCTTCTCCTACAAGTTTATACTGGTCAGAAATTGATGCTGCAGTACCGATAATCATCATTCCACCAGTAGCACCAAGAACGTAAATCAACCATAGAAGCCAGTAATTTCCATCACGAAGCATTTCTTTGTAAGTTTTACCTTCTGGTTGAGCTGCTCCAGTTGCCGGCGCTGCTGCAGGAGCTTTCTCCATTACCAATGAAGAAGTACAAATAACAATTAGAAGAATGATACCTAATACTTTGAATGTTGAGTAAACACCCATAGAAGCAATCAAAGCTTTGGCAACTGGACCGATAATGAGCGGGCCTAACCCGAAACCTGCTGCTGTCAAACCACCAGCTAAACCTTTTTTATCTGGGAACCACTTAGTGGCAACTGAAGTAGATGCTCCATAAGCTGAACCAATACCAAGTCCTAGGACAACCCCGTAAGTGAGGTACAGGACTGGAAGAGAAGTAGCAAATCCAGTAGCAAACATACCAGCACCGAATAGAATACCACCTAGGAATACAAATTTCTTAGGTCCTGCTGAATCAACCTTAGGACCGAAAATAATCATACCAACAGGTACCATTGCAAAAGAAATACTAAAGGCCAAAGAAGTTTGGGCTTGAACCCATCCTTGACTAGCATTGGTTTCTAGCAGCGCCTTTTGAAAGACTGACCAGGCGTAACCAGCACCTAGAGATAGATTCGTTAAAATGGCTGCTGCCAAAATTAACCATCGATTGGGTGTTTTTTTCATTTGAATAACCTCATGTAAAATTTCTTGTTCCTAAAAAGAATAGAGAACAACTTTTATCATTTTTTCACCTACCTCGTTTAAATTGATCATTCTATAAATTTTTAAGTATATAGAACTGTGTAAATGACATACATCTATATACGACTGCTTAAAAATTTGTATCTATAGATCTCTTAAATCAGAACAAGATGAATTTTCACAATGTTAAGCGCTTTCATTGTACTCTTATTATAAGCTACTTTATTCTAAAAATCTACTTAAGAAAAATTAATAAAGATATAAGAAATTTTAATATTTTAATCATCTGTTATCATTTTAATATTGTTTATATCATCTAATTCGGATAATTATCTAAATAAGGTAAAAAACCACTGCCCTCCCCAGACCAACCTGAGGAAAACAGTGATTCTTATTTTAGGAGTTAGGAATGAATGTAAGGAGCTACATTTGACGTTACTATACTAAAAATCAAAAACAAGGTATAATCTTTATTGAAAACGACCATAAAGATAACCACTTAAACACTAAGTACACCTTCCTACAAGTCATCCTTTACCTCCAATCTCTCTAAAACAAACCATTTTAATAACCAAAATCCGACAACATAGCCAGCCCCTAAGAATATAGCTATAAAAGCTAGCATGGGATTCAGGAAAGAAAAAACCACTACAGATACAAAGGTTAGCACAAAAACATTAAATGCAATGGTGTCAGAAACCAAGACTAGAATATAGGGTGTCAACCAGTCTAAGATTTTTGAATATGGAAAAAATAAGTGTTTATACATGATACGTTCCTATACAGTATAGAGAGTATAAGCGCAAAGAGATACCCAGATTAATAATTCTATATCCTAACTAAATCCTCTAATGTGGCCATAAAACTGAAGCTGCCGCCCCACCAGCTGCACAAATTAAATAAATCTGCGGAGTTGGGAAGGGGATTGTCTGTGCACAAAGCGAAAGCCCCTCAACTGCACCACCTACTCCACTTAAAAATCTGTCTGCAAGTTGTTTATCACCAGCTGTTATCATTGTTAATTTTTCATCGGATAAAATGATAAAATTATTTACTGATTGTTCCATTCTTTTCACACTTTCTTTGTTAAATTAATTTGGCTAGTAGACAAAAGATAAACTAAGGCATTAAAGACAATGAAAATATTTCCATAAAGTAAAATCAGTCTCTCATCCAAACCAAGATAAAGTTTTACCGCCAAAAAGATGAGCAAAAGAATTTGAAACCATACCGTTTTTCCAAAAATAAATTTAAAGCGTTTTTGAATGTCTGATTCCTTGATTTTTACCGCCACCCCTTTATTAGCAAGAAGGAAAACGCCTGCTTCAAATAATCCACTGTAGAGAACAATCCACCCAATCGATACATTCGAGATTTTCAAAAATGTACCTAAAAGAATATCCAACATACTACTCAATAAAATAACAAAAAATAATCTGTATTTCATATAAATCACCTCCTTTTACTACTATTTCCAATCTACTATATCGCTAAAAGTTTAACTTGCTCTAAAAGCTCCCCAAGCCGCTGTACAAAACTGTGCTCCTAAAACCCCGCCGGCAAGAGTTCCCACAACTGGGATAACACTCCCCAGAGCTGCACCTCCTATTGTACAAATTCCTAATGCTTGAACAACTTCTCCAGCCCCTACTTTATCTCCACCTTCAACACAAGCAAGCATTTCATTATCCATAACAGAAAATTGTGACATTGTTTTTGTATTCATGATGAATACCTCCTTTTTATTTTTAATTTTTGTTTTGTTGCAACCTTGACAACATCAATATATCATAATCAACTGATATCATTTCTTTAAAATCATAAAATGTCTTTTTTTCATCACGAAATGTTTTTCATAAATTTTATCAAAGACCAAAACTAATATATACTATCGTCAACTATAAAAATCAATGGTTCATCTTACTTAATAAAAATTACTGTTCATGACAATATAAATACCGTTTACGATTTAGCAGGAAGTTTTTTAGTAAAGTTTGGCATAATATATCTATCTACTATATGAAAGGGATTGCCAATGACTTCTTATAAACGTACATTTGTTCCTCAAATAGATGCTAGAGACTGTGGTGTTGCTGCCTTAGCCTCGATTGCTAAATTCTATGGTTCAGATTTTTCTCTAGCTCACTTGAGAGAACTTGCAGAGACCAATAAAGAAGGAACGACTGCTCTTGGCATTGTAAAAGCCGCTGATGAAATGGGCTTTGAAACAAGACCTGTTCAAGCAGATAAAACGCTCTTTGACATGAGTGATGTCCCCTATCCATTTATCGTTCACGTTAACAAAGAAGGAAAACTCCAACATTACTATGTTGTCTATCAAACAAAGAAAGACTATCTGATTATTGGTGATCCTGACCCTTCTGTAAAAATCACTAAAATGTCAAAAGAACGCTTTTTCTCTGAATGGACTGGAGTAGCTATTTTTCTAGCTCCCAAACCCAGCTATCAACCCCATAAAGATAAAAAGAATGGTCTACTAAGCTTCCTTCCTCTGATTTTCAAACAAAAATCTCTCATTGCTTACATTGTTCTCTCAAGCTTATTGGTCACTATTATCAATATCGGTGGTTCTTATTATCTCCAAGGAATCTTGGATGAATACATTCCAAATCAGATGAAATCAACTTTAGGAATCATCTCAGTTGGTCTGGTTATCACCTATATCCTCCAACAAGTCATGAGCTTCTCCAGAGATTATCTCCTAACCGTTCTGAGTCAGAGATTAAGTATTGATGTGATTTTATCCTATATTCGCCATATTTTTGAACTTCCTATGTCTTTCTTTGCAACACGTCGTACAGGAGAAATCATTTCACGGTTCACAGATGCTAACTCTATTATAGATGCCTTGGCTTCTACCATTCTTTCTCTTTTTCTGGATGTTTCTATTCTGATTCTTGTAGGGGGAGTCTTGCTGGCACAAAACCCTAATCTCTTCCTTCTTTCTCTTATTTCTATTCCTATATACATGTTCATCATCTTTTCCTTTATGAAACCTTTTGAAAAAATGAACCATGATGTCATGCAAAGTAATTCTATGGTTAGCTCTGCCATTATCGAAGATATCAACGGGATTGAAACTATCAAGTCGCTCACGAGTGAAGAAAATCGCTATCAAAATATAGACAGCGAATTTGTAGATTATTTGGAAAAATCCTTTAAGCTCAGTAAATATTCTATTTTACAAACGAGTTTAAAGCAGGGAACAAAATTAGTTCTGAATATCCTTATCCTATGGTTTGGCGCTCAATTAGTCATGTCGAGTAAAATTTCTATCGGTCAGTTGATTACCTTTAACACACTTCTTTCTTACTTTACAACTCCTATGGAAAATATTATCAACCTCCAAACCAAACTCCAATCTGCGAAGGTCGCTAATAACCGCTTGAACGAGGTCTATTTAGTCGAATCTGAATTTCAAGTTCAAGAAAATCCTGTTCATTCACATTTTTTGATGGGCGATATTGAATTTGATGACCTTTCTTATAAGTATGGTTTTGGACGAGATACCTTAACAGATATTAATCTCACGATTAAACAAGGAGATAAGGTTAGCCTAGTTGGAGTCAGTGGTTCTGGTAAAACAACTTTAGCCAAAATGATTGTCAATTTCTTTGAACCCTACAAAGGACATATTTCCATCAATCATCAGGATATTAAAAACATTGATAAAAAAGTCTTGCGCCGTCATATCAATTACCTACCCCAACAAGCCTATATCTTTAATGGCTCTATCTTGGAAAATTTAACCTTGGGCGGTAATCATATGATTAGCCAAGAAGATATTCTAAGAGCTTGTGAATTAGCTGAAATCCGTCAAGACATTGAAAGAATGCCTATGGGCTATCAAACTCAGCTCTCTGATGGAGCTGGTCTATCAGGAGGACAAAAGCAACGAATAGCCCTCGCTCGTGCTCTTTTAACTAAAGCTCCTGTTTTAATACTAGATGAAGCTACTAGCGGTCTTGATGTCTTGACTGAGAAAAAAGTTATAGATAATCTTATGTCCCTCACTGATAAAACCATTCTCTTTGTAGCCCATCGTCTCAGTATAGCCGAACGAACCAACCGTGTCATTGTTCTTGACCAGGGGAAAATCATTGAAGTTGGTAGCCACCAAGAGTTAATGCAGGCTCAAGGTTTCTACCATCATCTATTCAACAAATAAGGAGAATGTCATGAATCCTAATCTTTTTAGAAGCGTCGAGTTTTATCAGAGACGTTACCATAACTATGCGACAGTGTTAATTATACCTCTTTCATTACTATTTACTTTCATCTTGATTTTCTCCCTTGTTGCTACAAAAGAAATTACTGTTACTTCCCAAGGAGAAATCGCCCCTACAAGTGTCATTGCATCCATTCAGTCAACCAGTGATAATCCTATCCTTGCTAATCATTTAGTGGCAAATCAAGTAGTTGAAAAAGGGGACTTACTCATCAAATACTCTGAAACAATGGAAGAAAGTCAGAAAACTGCCTTAGAAACTCAATTACAAAGACTTCAGAAGCAAAAAGAAGGACTTGGAATTTTGAAACAAAGCTTAGAAAAAGCGACTGATCTTTTTTCTGGCGAGGATGAGTTTGGCTACCATAATACCTTTATGAATTTTACTAAACAATCCCATGATATTGAACTGGGTATCTCAAAGACTAACACTGAAGTTTCAAATCAAGCTAATCTTACCAATAGCAGTTCATCAGCCATCGAACAAGAAATTACAAAAGTTCAACAACAAATTGGAGAATATCAAGAGCTGAGAGATGCTATCGTAAATAAAAGAGCTCGCTTACCAACTGGCAATCCGCACCAGTCAATTTTAAATCGTTATCTTATAGCCTCTCAAGAACAAACACAAGGAACGGCAGAGGAGCCATTTTTATCTCAAATTAATCAAAGTATTGCAGGTCTGGAATCATCTATCGCAAGCCTCAAAATTCAGCAAGCTGGTATCGGAAGTGTAGCAACTTATGACAATAGTTTAGCAACCAAAATTGAAGTACTCCGCACTCAGTTTTTACAAACAGCCTCACAGCAACAACTAACCGTGGAGAATCAATTAACAGAATTAAAAGTACAACTAGATCAAGCGACACAGCGCTTAGAAAACAATACCTTAACCGCTCCAAGTAAAGGTATCGTTCATCTGAACAGCGAATTTGAAGGTAAAAATAGAATTCCAACTGGTACAGAAATTGCTCAAATATTCCCTATCATCACAGATACAAGAGAAGTACTAATCACTTACTACGTATCTTCTGACTATCTACCTCTACTAGATAAAGGACAAACTGTAAGATTAAAACTGGAGAAAATTGGAAATCACGGCATTACCATCATCGGCCAACTTCAGACAATTGATCAAACTCCTACCAGAACAGAGCAAGGAAATCTCTTTAAATTAACCGCTCTTGCAAAACTATCTAATGAGGATAGTAAACTCATCCAATACGGCTTACAAGGTCGCGTCACTAGTGTAACTGCAAAGAAAACATATTTTGATTATTTCAAAGATAAAATTTTAACCCATTCTGATTAATTTTCAGATAACACTCTATAACTATTTATTATCTTATCAAAAAGGAGAATCATAACATGGATAAGAATCAAAACCTAACTTCATTTCAAGAACTAACAACTACTGAACTCAACCAGATTACAGGTGGAGGATTGTGGGAAGAGCTATATGAAACTATAACAACACCATTAAAATTACGGACTACTTTCAAACCATAAAAAATCTATAGAATTATAAAAACGCATAATATCAGATTTCAAAATGACTGATACTATGCGTTTTATCATGAAAAGATTATAGAAGATACAAGTCACCCATCCCCACCTATACTTCTATCTCTAAGACTTGTTTAAATCTAAAATTAGAACTTGTAGTTTTTAGAATGATATTTGGGTATTTTGTCAAAATACTATTAACATTAGACAGACCAACTCCTCTATTCTGCCCTTTAGACGACATTCCTCTCTCAAATATTTTTGTAACATCAATCTCTCTATCTAGGGTCGGATTTTGGATAATTAAAACTTGCTTATTATTTCTCATATCTTCAAAAAAACAAACACTTAGAGGTTCCTCGACAGTGGCGCTTGCAGCGGCCTCTATCGCGTTATCTAACAATATAGAAACAACTGTTAAAAAATCAATTTCCTCAATCTTTTTGATAACGATTGGTTTTTCTATTTCTAAAGAAACTGGCACTAGTAAACTCTGAGCCTCGGATAATTTTGAGATTAATAAACTCTTCAAGGATAAATCCTCTATATTTCTCAATCTCACTACATCAAATTTTGTATCTTTTAAATTTTTCCCTGAGTCTTTCAAGACACTGTCATAAATTTGAGCAACTAAATCAATATCTTTTCGGTCTATCCCTATCTTTAAACTTGTTAAGATATTTGCATAATCATGCCTAAAGCTTCTAACCTCTTGATAAAGTCCTTCTACTTGTTTACTATAGCTCTTAAGATTTTGAAGTTGAATCTCTTTTTGAAGTACTAAATCTTTTTGCAATTCCTCACGTACATTTCTGTCCAGTATATTGACAAAATAGATAAATAAAAAGAAATAGATTGCAGTTATAGCTCCTTGATAATGATTTACAGATAAATTCAGGCTGTTTTTAATGTAACCAATAAAAGGAACCAAGATAAAATAACCCAACATTACAACATTAGCAATCCTCATTATTTGAGCTAAATGTTTATCCAACACTTTACTTCTTAGATAGCTAAAATCATACTGAAAAACTTTTATTATAAGCAAAGATAGGAGACTTGCTAAAATTGAGAAAATGGTAGCATCGTAATAAACATATATTTCTGTTAAACTAGCAAAATTAGGAATAATAAAATCAACAAAGAAATCATAGATAATCGACCAAAATGTGATAGGAAACAGAGCATAAAAAAGTGTCGATATCAGACTGTATTTCTTTTTATCCAACAACAATGTATAGATAATAAAAAAGATGGGATAATCTAGTACTGTAATAACAACAGGGATATAGAACGTCTTAATCAAGATTAAAAGTAAAAACTCTAATAAAAAATAGAAAAGCAATAACTCTAAAGATCTCTTTATAGTCAATTGATAGCCATAAATTTTTGCATGAAGAAATAAAAGTATGTAAAAATTCAAAGATACTAACACAAAAGACATTTACTACTCCTTACTATCATGTAAATCTTTAACTATATTCAGCAATTCCCTCATTTTTAACCTAGATACTAGGCAACTTGACCCGTTCTTCAAATAGACTAGTTTTTCTTCCTTATCTATTGAAGAGATATTATAAGGATTCACAATAAAAGAGCGATGACACTGAACCAATCTTGGTTCTTGCTTCAATATATCAGAAATTTTACCGTAAAACTCTATTCTTTCTCTCATAGAATAAAGAACTAGCTTATGAGGAATCATTGACGTTTCTATATAAAGCAAATCCGAAAACGGAACCTGAACGAGTGCTTTAGAATTTGTAAACACAAAAGAATCTTCAGTCATTAGTTGATGTTTATTCTTGTGAACATAAGCGATTGCCTTTTCCACACGTTCCCTAAAAGCACTTTCAGGTAATTCCTTATCAATAAAATCTAAAGCTGATACTTGATATTGAAAACTAACAGGCATAAATTCTGAATGAGTTGTTACAAAAACAATGACTGCATTTGGATCTCTATCTCTGATTTCCAAAGCAATATCTAACCCTTTTCTAACATCGTTTTTAATTTCAATATCCAAAAAGAAAAGTTGATGACCTCCACGTTCCATCATATCTTCTAACAATTGATTCGGTTTACCATAAACACCACAGTGCTTTACTTCCCAACAATTCTTCTCTAAAATATCATACACCAGATTTTCCATCCTAGTCTGCTGTATAAAATCATCCTCTAATATAAAGATATTCATTTCTCGTCTCCTTTAGTATTTAACCATCTTTCTTTTACAGTTTTAAAATATCTTCTAGAGCAGATAATATCTGATACTCTTTCATCCATAAATAAAATGGTCTTCGTTTCATACTTCAATCCTATTACTTTGGATAAGTTAACAAGAAACTTTCTATGACACCTGAACAATTTCCCCAGACTCATTTCCTCAACTCTAGCTAGGCTCATATACTTCTCAAATACTCCATCAGCTGTAATAAAAATAACAGCATGTGCCTTCGTAGGATGTGTTGTCACATAGTAAACCTTAGAATGAGGCACTTTAACAACTGCTCTGCCTTGGCTTAAAATATATTCTTGCATATTTTTCCTCCTTACTCTCCTATATCATATCAAAACTAGTATCCTATGATGGAAAAAATCTTAAAAGGTATCTGAGTTATCATAAATGGTTATTTTTCAACATTTCATGCTAACAGTTATACAATCTAAGATTTCGACATCTTCTATCGGATGTTTTTGATATGATAGAGCCAGAGGAGAAATATGGATACAATTCAAATTCTACATTTTTCATTATTAGGATATATCATCACAAGTGACATCAATTCTTATATTAAAGAAAACTTATCAACAAAAACGAGAATTATAGCTTCTAGGCGTATCATCTATTCCTATAACACTACTACCTATTTTATCATAAAATCAATGTTTTTATCTTCAGATACAATGTATTCTTATATAGAAGATATACGACTCCGTTCTGAATTTGCCAACATTATTATCATAGGAAGTTACATTGATTATGATAAACTTTTCCGTAGTCATTACAGAATATTCGGTGTCATTGATACAGCTAGAAATCATTCTTTACAATCTATACGACAAGAAATTCACTCATATTTAGATGGTATTTATAACAACCTGAAATAAATTAGGTTTGGTAGTCTTTATACATTTCCTCAGCATACATGGCTTCAACAACTTTCAAAAAATCACTGCCCTCCCCAGACCAACCTGAGGAAAGCAGTGATTCTTATTTTAGGAGTTAGGAATGAATACACGAAATCAATTTAGCTGATTATTTTTTGTTTTTCAAGAATTCATCGTATTGTTTTTGCATTTCGTTCAATACTTTTTCGTAGGCACCTTCAGATTTCAATTTTTCCATCAATTCTGGAATCGCTTTATCTGGGTCTACAGTACCAGTGTTGATAGCTGTATCAAATTGTTGCATTGTGTTAGAAATAGCTGAGATTTCAGATTTCACATTGTCAGTATTAAAGATAAATCCAAGCGCTGGAGATTCTTTAGCTTCTGCCAATTCTTTCTTAGAATTTTCGATTTGTTGGTCTGTAACGTTTTCGTTGATGTAAAGGATCCAGTTGTTACCAGTGTTCCATCCACCCATGTGAGTGTTTCCTTTGTAACCATCAAGAACGCGAACACGGTTTTCTTTACCTGCAATTTTTTCCCAGTTCTTGCCTTCTGGACCGTAAACAAGACCGTTTAAGAGTTCTGGGTTCGTATTCAAGAGGTTCAACACTTCCATTGATTTTTCTTTGTTCTTAGAGTTGTTTGAGATGACAAAGTTAGCAACTTGTGTTGTTTGGTTTTTCTTAATAAAGTTTGTGATTGGTTTGATTTGGATATCTTTGTTGGCAACGCGTGAGAGCAAGCTGTTACCGTAGTCAGCTGGTCCTACTGTCTCTTCACGAACGAACCAAGTATCTTGTTGAAGGTCAAATGTAGTGTCACTTGTTGCGACGTCTTTTGGAATGTAGCCAGCTTCATAGAATTTGTGAAGAGTCTTTAAGTGTTCTTTGAAACGAGGCACTTCGTAACGGTTTACAACTTTAGTAGTATCACCTTCAAGGTCAATAACGAATGGAAGCCCGTTTGCTACTGGATAGTCAAAGTTATCAGATGGGATGAAAACTTTACCAATGGCAAATGGTACTACGTCTGGAGCTTTTTCTTTGATTTGTTTCAAGACTGGCTCAAGAGTTTCGTAAGAAGTAACACCTGAAATATCGATACCATATTTGGCAAGGAGAGTTCCGTTGAAGGCAAAGTTTTGAGATGATGCAACGTTGGCTGCAACTGGAACAGCGTAAATTTTACCGTTTACAGTATTACCCTTGATGTAGGCTGGGTCAAGTGCTTTGTAAAGGTCTTTACCTTCTTTTTTGTACAATTCTGTCAAGTCAGCATAAGCACCTTTTTGAGCATTTACAATATAGTTATCTGCAAAGGCAATATCATAGTTTTCACCAGATGATGTGATAACTGACATTTTCTTACCATAGTCACCCCAGCCAAGGTATTGGATATCCAATTTGGCACCAACTTTTTCTTCGATGATTTTGTTGGCATTTGCTAACAATTCATCCAAGTTGTCTGGTTTGTCACCGATTTGGTACATTTTGATAACAGGTTTGTCACCTGAATCAGCAGCTTTTTTGCTGTTACCTGTCAAATTTCCACAAGCAGCAAGACCTGCAGCCAAAGCGACTACACTAGCAGATGCAAAAGCATATTTTTTCCAGTTTTTCATGATAAAAACTCCTTTTTTTATTTTTAAACTTATAAACAATGTAATGATCTTAACTTCACGCAAGGGAAGTTTGGAAATGAGAAATGTTCTTTCTCAATAAGCACTATTCTTTCACACCACCGATAGTCAAACCTTTTACAAAGTAGCGTTGGAAGAATGGATACAAAATCGCGATTGGAAGGGTTGCGACCACAACCATGGCCATACGACCTGTTTCTTTCGGTAGAGCAACTCCCAGTTGACCAGTCAAGCCGACCGCTTTGGCAATGTAGTCCATATTTTGTTGGATTTGCATGAGCAAATATTGTAATGGATACAAGTTGTCACTCTTGATGTAAAGAAGGGCGTTGAACCAGTCATTCCAGAAACCAAGAGCTGTCAAAAGCGTGATGGTTGCGATACCTGGTAGTGACAATGGCAAACAGATTTGGAAGAAAATCCGAGCCTCACTGGCACCATCGATACGAGCCGATTCGAGAATGGCTTCTGGAATGGTCTTCTTGAAAAAAGAACGCATCAAGATGATATTGAATGGCGAGAGAAGCATTGGAACAATCAAGGCCCAAACAGTATCCCCAAGCTGAAGCACACGAGTCACCATGATATAACCTGGTACCAAACCAGCGTTGAACAACATACTGAGCAGAACGAAGATGGTAAAGAATCTGCGATACTTAAAGGTTGTCCGTGAAATAGCGTAGGCATAGGTTGTTGTGATAAAGACATTTGTAAATGTCCCAACTACGGTTACAAAGACAGAAATGAAGAGGGCTTGTAAGATTTTATCCTTAAACTGTGCCAAAAACTCAAAACCGTCTAATCCAAATTGGGATGGGAAGAAGCTGTAGCCGTATTGGAGGAGGCTTTTCTCGTCCGTCACTGAAATAATGATAACGAATACGAAGGGTAGGATACAAGAGAGGGCAATCAAACCCGAAATGGTACTGAAGAAGATATCTGCTTTCTTACTGAAGGAGTGAATGCCGACATTATCAATTTTTTCTTTTTTAATTTTCTTTTCTGCCATATTCTCCTCCTTTCTAGAACAAAGCTGAGTTTGGATCAACTCGTCTTGCAAGTAAGTTTGATAGAACCACCAGAATCAATCCGACTACTGATTGGTAGAGACCTGCTGCTGAAGCCATCCCGATATCTGCTGTCTGGGTCAATCCATTATATACATATACGTCCAAGACGTTGGTTACGTTATAAAGCTGACCAGCATTGTGAGGGATTTGGTAGAAAAGACCGAAGTCTGCACGGAAGATATTTCCGACTGCAAGGATGGTCAATACAGTTACCAATGGTGTCAACTGCGGAATGGTTACATTGCGAATGCGCTGCCATTTGCTGGCTCCGTCCACTGTCGCTGCTTCATAGTAGGTTGGATCAATTCCCATGATTGTCGCATAGTACATGACACTGCTATATCCAAAACCTTTCCAAATACCTAGGAAAAGTAGGAGATAAGGCCAGATACCCAAGTCAGCATAGAAGTTGACTTCTTTTAGACCAAGACTTTCCAATAAATGATTGAACACCCCTTTATCAATGTTTAGGAAGGCATCTGTAAAGAAACTGATGATAACCCAAGACAAGAAGTAAGGGAACAACATAGAAGTTTGGAAGATCTTAACCATTCTCTTGGAACGGAGTTCACTGAGGATAATGGCAATCCCTACAGATACAACTAAACCTAGAAAGATAAAGCCAAGATTGTAGAGAACCGTATTTCGTGTGATAATAAAGGCGTCTCTTGAACTAAATAAGAATCTGAAATTATCGAGTCCGACCCATTTACTATTTATGATACTATCTATGAAACCATTACTGGTCATGTGGTAGTCTTTGAAGGCAACCACGTTCCCAAATACTGGAATGTAGAAGAATAGAATCAACCAGAGTGCCCCCGGCAAAACCATCAAGAGAAAGATCCAGTTGTCTCTCAAGGTTTTTGAAAACTTATTCATAATTTCCTCCCTTTTTATTTTGATATCCATCTAAAAATTCCTTTTTAGACTTTTGATAACGATTACATTATTAGTATACTCCTATTTGCAGATTAGGTTAAACTCCTAATTATAGAAAAAACTCCACAAATTATGTAGCAGATTTAAAACTTTATCACCACTATCAAACAAATGTCCTAAATCAATTGTTTATTTTATCTCTATTAGCCCAGTGATGGCGTCACTCTGTTACCCTGTGCTAGTCTCTCAAACAAAATTTTAGGACAACTGACGCTAGTATTTTCAGAAGAAAAGTAACCGTCCAATAACGAAGTATATTGAAAAATCTCCAGACTAGAGAACTTACGGATAGTTCCTAATCTGGAGATTTTTAATATGTTATTAGGCGTTTGCTTTCAACTTAGCAATAACCTCTTTAAGATTATCAATCAACTCTGCTTCAGTATGCTCAGAGCCTTTTTCATCTGCCAAGAAGGAAACTGCATTTTGAAGTTCTTCTTGAGACTTTTTAAGGACATCCTTATCCACTGTTTCAAGGTTTAAGTTCTTAAGAAGTTTACTTAATTCCTTGGTTAATTTCTCGAGTTCTGATTCTTTATTACGACGAGCTAGGAGGAAGAAGAGGAGACCTAATAGAACCAGTATACTTACCACAATAGCTCCTACTGAGATTTGAGTTTGAGCTACAGACTTATCTGCTTCTGGTGCTTCCTCAGAAACTTTTTGTTCTCCAGCCTTCGTTGCTGACTGGCTTTCCTTAATGGACTCTAGGGAAGCAATGGCATCTTTGACTGTTTGCAGGATATGGCGCAACCCTTGCTCTGTCAAACTATCATCTGCAAGAGCTTTCTTAGCCTCTGCCAGAACCAGACGTGCTGAATCTGTGGTAGGATTCGATACACCTGTCAATGTTCTCAAAAGATTTTCTAAGGTTTGAACCTGCTTACTTAGTTCTGACTTGTCTAAAGTTCCTTGACCCTGAGTTGCTGAACGAACAGTATCGTCTTCTCTATTCGCTGTATTTACAGTAGGTTCCGTAGTTGTCACTGGAGCTACAGACGAACGAGCAGTGGTTGTTGAGCCACTGTCAGTGCTTCGTCCATCTTGTCCAGAATTTGCTTGCCCACTATCTGATGGACTTGTTGGAACAGAAGGACTTGCTGGTTCTGTAGTGTTCACATCACCAGCATTTCCAGCTTGATTTCCATCTAAATCACTAGGTACTAGACTATTAGTATTTCCATTGTCTGGCACTGGGATAGGACGAGGAAGTGGAGCCGGTCTATATATAGGCATTTGCGCACTACCTTTACTACTCAAGTCACTGTTGCCACTACGGGCTTGCGCTTCTACAGTTCCTTGCGCTTTCACAGCTTCATGACCTACTGTCACTGTTCCTGTAGCTGGGTCAACCGAAATACCAGCAACTGCCTTATCCGCACTCCATTGGTTG
>NZ_VMLJ01000034.1:89950-95407 GCF_013276615.1 Streptococcus sp. 1621 | reverse complement strand
TGTAGATAAGACTGACAAAGTCAGGAACATATATCTACGGTAAGGCGAAGCTGACGTGGTTTGAAGAGATTTTCGAAGAGTATGGAGTTTAAAGAAAGGCCAAGATACGAAGATAATCTCCAATCAGTGCGACTTCAGCTACAAAGAAGAGGAGGATGATCACTCCGTTCACAAGGACAGACAAGAATAACTGATAAAAGGAGTCGGTTTCACTTGCTTGACTTGGTCTTGTAATAATATGGAGACTAGCAAGCAGAATGATCCCAATGCTAATCACACACAAAAGGGCTGTAAATCGTAGGCTGTCAAAGAAGGCAAAGAAACTAGCAATGGCAGTGAGGAAGATTGGAATTGCCAAGAGTTGACTATATTGTTGGAGAACCTTTTCTAGCGTCCAGTCCTTTTCTTGGTAGATAAATCGTCTCACGACGAAACTACCCAAGAGGAATGAAAAGAAGAAGAGTGTTGTCGCTACTAGGATAGAGATGATCGAAAAGAGATTTAATGAAGCAAATTGTTCAGGGAAGTGATTATGCATAGTTGCTATATGTCCATAGTAAGCATGTTTGATATGGTAGATACTAAAGAAAAAGGAAGATGCAGAAAACAGAATGAGCAAGAGAAAGGCTGTGTAGCTGTGTGTGCTACTTGTTTCAAGCTTGCTTGTAGGAGATTTGAGAGCCTCCACTAGCCAAGACCAAAAATCAAGTACTTGCTCTTTCCATCTATCCGTAGATTTTGGAGCTTGGTCGGGGATATAGGGACTTTCTAAGGATTTACTGAGAAGAAGAGGCTCTTTCAAGATTGTTTTTTGCTGAGGAAGTGCTTCTTGGCTTTCTTCAGCTTTAGTGACTTTTTCTGTTTCCTCAGAAAGATCTTGCTCTTCTTCAGTAGAATTAGATGCCTTCTTTTCTTCTATTTCTGTTCTCGCTTCACCGCCTTCAGGAGTTTCAATTTTCTCTTCTTGCTGGCTTTCCAGTTCGACTTCAGCTTGAGAGACTTCCTCCTCTACTTGAGTATTTTTTTCAATTGGTGTATCGAGATCGGCTATCGTTTCTTCAGCCTTGTCTGCAACCTCTTGAGCTTGCTCTTCAGGCTTGTTCTTGCTTGTTGTTTTTACAAAATCATTACTTTCAAACCATTCTTGTTTCATGGTAGAACCTCCTTTTTAGTTAGATAAATATGCTTCTATAGTAGCAGATGTAAGCGTTTTTGTCAACGTCTGCTTGGTGTGGATATTAGTTCAATATCATCATCAGATCTCGCAATGAGTTGATCCTTGACATCGGTTTTTTCAGTTTTGTAAGGGTTGCTTAATTCCGTACCTCTTGATTCAGGCTTTTCTCTTGTGAATTGGTGGATAGAACCATAGTTGCTTGAGATGTCCCAGTTAATTCGTTGGCTTTCTTTCTGGTCTAGGATGATTCGGAGATAATCTTTGGCAGTCAGTTCAACCTTACCATGGACTTGGATATTTTCAGCGTGGAAGTGATGTTCTGTTGACTCTAGCTGACTATCTGTCAGATTTGTATCAAAGATATTAACGATATTGGGCGTTGTGAGTTTACTGTTTTTGATACGACTTCCTTCAATTCGGAGGATATAGCCGTTTGTATTGAGGGTCGTATTTTCAAGGCTAGCATTTATGATGGTGGTTTGTCCGCGATTGGCTGAGATGTTGATCCCTTTTAGAGTTCTCCCTTTCGGTAGTCCGATGATGACATCATTAAAACGATTAGATGAACTACTTACAATATGGAGAATCCCATCAATTCCAGAAGAGATAAATGGACTTTCAGATAGTTTCTTATCAGTGAGACTCAGAGTTCTATCGTTCTGATTTGTGATAAGATCATGGTGAGCAGAAAGTGATGGATGATAAGAAATGTGGATTTGATCATCGAAAGAGTCTGTGATGGTCAGCGCGTGTTGGTGGAGAGTAATTTCTAGGTTTTCGACTTCCTTGCCAAAGGTTAGCTCTTCCGTACGGCTATCATAGACAGGTTCTTTGGACATGGAAAGTAGGCTCTTGATTCCGTCAGATTGGATGCCTACAAAGAGCAGGATAAAGCCGATAACGGTAGTCACCACACCAAAAATGAGAAATCCTTTTGTCAATTTACGCATGCTGGTCACCTCTCTTTCCTTTTTTGAGAACAAATTGCACCAAGCGAACAATGAGTAGACCGAAGAAACGAGCTACATAGGAAATGCCTAGTAAAACTAGTGAAGAAGCACCGATAGCCAGTAAACCAGAACCGAAAATCAAGATAAAGGCTGGTTTGGCTTGGGCTAAGACAGTGAAACTTTCAACTAAAAATAGGAATCCGCCAATGATACCAAGTATGGAAATCGCAAAGAAAGCCAGAATGACAGTCAAAGCGGCCACAAGGATTGCGAACAGGGTCACGAGGATGGCGATTCCCAGAGGAATGCCGATAGGTGCTGCAAGGAGAGCTAACAAGGCGATATGTAAAATTTGTCGGTTATTTTTTTGAGCGGGTGCCTCATTGATTTTTTTATCGAGAAGATTGGATAGAACTTCGTGGGCTGCTTCTTTGGGAGTTCCCAAACTGGCAATGAGTTCTTCTTCTCCTTCGACTCCAGCATCGTCAAAGAGTTCCCTGAAATAGTCCATGGCTTCAATTTGGTCAGCCTGAGGCAGTTTTTTGAGATAGAGTTCTAGCTGAGTCAGGTATTCAGTTCTTGTCATGGCGGATACTCCCTTCTATGATGCCATTAATGGTGTCTGTATAGAGTGCCCATTCATCTTTTAGGGTCAAGAGCTGTTCTATACCACCATTTGTCAAGGAGTAGTATTTGCGCATGCGACCTTGGAACTCTCTAGAATAGGTTGTCAGAAAGCTATTGCCTTCCAATTTTTTGAGAATGGGATAGAGTGTGGATTCTTTGATATTAGCGATCAGCTTAATGGTTTGGCTAATCTCATAACCATAAGAATCCCCTTTTTCCAGTACGGCCAAGATGAGAAATTCAATCAAGGCAGAGGATGTTGGAAAGTACATGGGAAACCTCCTTTTCTAATGTGTAGGATTTTTATATATAATTTTTCTACACATACATTGTACATCTAAAAGAAAGCCCTGTCAAGAGAAATGTGTAAAATTTTTATATATAAAAAAACTTCTAGGAAAAACTAGAAGTTTAGAGAATTTTATCAGCTCTGTCTACTGTAAAGAGGGCTACAGTCATCAGGATATCCACCAGCAAGAGGGCAGCTACAGCTGGTACCCAAGAGTGGAACAGGTCAAAACTGTAACCAAAGAGGGTTGGCCCAAAGGCTGCTAGGATATAGCCTCCTGTTTGAGATAGGCCGGACAATTGGGCTGTCTTTTCAGGGGCGCTTGTCTTGAGTGAAAAGTTGACCATGAGATAAGGGAAGAGGGCGCTGGTTGCAGTTCCGATGAGAAGATGGATGGCAAGCCAGTAAAAGAAATTATTAACAGGGAAAAAGAGCATGGAAATGCCGACCACACCAGCTAGTGAAACCAGAGTGAGCATAAGCTGACGGTTGCGAGTAGATAAACTGGTTGTCAGGCTTGGGATGGTCATTGAGAAAGGAATGCTAATCAGAGAGAAGATAGAAGTCAGTAAGCCAGCTTCGTGACTGGATAGGCCTGCATGGATAGCCATTGTAGGTAGCCAGGTCATAGCGGTGTAAAAGAGCAAGGATTGAAAACCTGCAAAGACAATAACTGCCCAGACCTGTTTATTACGCAAGACCTTTGTTTGACTTTTTTGTTTGGTTTGTGGAGCCAGTCTGTGATTATATCGGTGATTAGGCAGCCAGACCAAAAAAGTTGCTAGACAGAGCAGGGTGAGGAGGATGATAAGTCCTTTCCAAGAACTGGCTTGTGTAATAGGCACGGCCAGATAGGAGGCTAGAGCCGTTGCAATCCCCATAGACGTTACATATAAGGTGGTCAGAAAACCAATCTTCTTTGGTTGATTGGCTTGGATAAGACTAGGAAGCAGCACATTGATGACTGCGATGCTTGCCCCAACCATCAAGGTTCCTAGATAGAGCAGGGGCAGATTGATTAGTCGAATGAGAGAACCGATGGTCAAGAAGAAGAGGCTGTAGGTGAAGAGATGCTCCAAGCCAATTTTCTGAGCAAGTCGGGTAGAAAATGGTGAAAAGAGGGTAAACATAAGGAGAGGCAGGCTGGTCAGGACACCAAGCGAACTAACTTCTACTCCCAGACCTTGCGAAATATCTCCCAAAATAATGGGTAAAACAGTAAAAGGAGTCCGCAAGGAAACACCAATCAGGATAATACCTGGAACAAAAAAGAGTGATTGCTTTTTCATATAATACCTCTTCTAGCTGATTTTAATAACAGCTTATTTTAAGGCTTTTTCCCTATAATGTCAAGTAAGGTTTCTGGCTTTCAAGATAAAAATGGGAAAGTCTTGAAAATTATGATAAAATAGTGGAAGGAAATCTATACATTGGAGAAAAACTGTGTCTGAAAAGCAAAAAATCAGCGTATTGATGTCGGTCTATATCAAGGAAAATCCGACATTTTTAAAGGGTGCTATTGAGAGCGTTCAAAATCAGACCCTGAAACCAAGCGAATTGGTTCTGGTTGAGGATGGGCCTTTGACACCTGAACTCTATCAGGTATTAGACCATCTTGAAGTTGAGTCTGATATTCCAGTGAAACGCTATCCTCTTGAGCAGAATCAAGGTTTGGGTCTGGCTCTTCGACAGGGTGTTTTGCAGTGCCAGTATGATATCATCGCTCGTATGGATACGGATGATATAGCTGTTCCAGACCGTTTTGAGCAACAGGTTCAGCTAATGGAGAAGGACAAGCTAGACCTATTAGGTGGACATATTGCAGAGTTTATTGATAATCCTGATGAGATTGTTTCTTACCGTCGTGTTCCGACTCAACATGCAGATATTGTGGCTTATCAAAGGATGAGAAGTGCCTTTAACCACATGACTGTCATGTTCAAGAAGGACATGGTTCTCAAGGCAGGCAACTATGAGGATGGCCTTTATATGGAGGATGACCTCCTCTGGCTCAATATGATTGCTGCAGGAGCTAAGACTGGAAATCTGGATCAAATCTTGTGTAGGGTTCGTGTTGGAGCAGGGATGTTTGAACGTCGTGGAGGACTGCGTTACCTCAAACTCTATCGTCAAGCTCGTCAGCGCATGCTGAAGCGAGGGCAGATTTCTTACATGGAGTATGCCAAGAGTGTTGCCATTCAGATGATTGTTGCCCTTTGTCCAGGATTTGTCCGACAGTTTATTTTTATGAAACTGTTACGAAAAAGAAAGTAAAAGATTGTAGCAAATCGTAAACTGGATAAAAAGTGTTATAATAACAATATGATGCTCTTCGAAAATCTCTTCAAACCGCGTCAACGTCGCCTTGCCGTATATATGTGACTGACTTCGTCAGTTTCATCTACAACCTCAAA